>NZ_CP150231.1:57500-117500 GCF_037974225.1 Solibacillus sp. FSL R5-0691 | reverse complement strand
CTTTCGTGCGGGTCGGAACTTACCCGACAAGGAATTTCGCTACCTTAGGACCGTTATAGTTACGGCCGCCGTTTACTGGGGCTTCAATTCACAGCTTCGCTTGCGCTAACCGCTCCTCTTAACCTTCCAGCACCGGGCAGGCGTCAGCCCCTATACGTCACCTTACGGTTTTGCAGAGACCTGTGTTTTTGCTAAACAGTCGCCTGGGCCTATTCACTGCGGCTTCTCTAGGCTATGCACCCAAAGAAGCACCCCTTCTCCCGAAGTTACGGGGTCATTTTGCCGAGTTCCTTAACGAGAGTTCTCTCGCACACCTTAGGATTCTCTCCTCGACTACCTGTGTCGGTTTGCGGTACGGGCACCTCTCACCTCGATAGAGGCTTTTCTTGGCAGTGTGAAATCAGGAACTTCGCTCATACGAGCTCGTCATCACAGCTCAACGTTAGAGTATGCGGATTTGCCTACATACACGCCTTACTGCTTGAACACGCGCAACCAACGGCGTGCTTACCCTATCCTACTGCGTCCCCCCATTTCTCAAACGGTGAGGAGGTGGTACAGGAATATCAACCTGTTGTCCATCGCCTACGCCTATCGGCCTCGGCTTAGGTCCCGACTAACCCTGAGCGGACGAGCCTTCCTCAGGAAACCTTAGTCATACGGTGCATGGGATTCTCACCCATGTTTCGCTACTCATACCGGCATTCTCACTTCTAACCGCTCCACCAGTCCTTCCGGTCTGACTTCAACGCTGTTAGAACGCTCTCCTACCACGCATACTCAAAGTATGCATCCACAGCTTCGGTGAATCGTTTAGCCCCGATACATTTTCGGCGCAGCGTCACTCGACCAGTGAGCTATTACGCACTCTTTAAATGATGGCTGCTTCTAAGCCAACATCCTGGTTGTCTAAGCAACGCCACATCCTTTTCCACTTAACGATTACTTGGGGACCTTAGCTGGTGGTCTGGGCTGTTTCCCTCTTGACTACGGATCTTATCACTCGCAGTCTGACTCCCGTGTATAAATATCCGGCATTCGGAGTTTGTCTGAATTCGGTAAAGCGAGATGCCCCCCTAGTCCAAACAGTGCTCTACCTCCGGTATTCTCAATCACGAGGCTAGCCCTAAAGCTATTTCGGAGAGAACCAGCTATCTCCAGGTTCGATTGGAATTTCTCCGCTACCCACACCTCATCCCCGCACTTTTCAACGTGCGTGGGTTCGGGCCTCCAGTGAGTGTTACCTCACCTTCACCCTGGACATGGGTAGATCACCTGGTTTCGGGTCTACGACCACGTACTAATTCGCCCTATTCAGACTCGCTTTCGCTGCGGCTCCGTCTTCTCAACTTAACCTCGCACGTAATCGTAACTCGCCGGTTCATTCTACAAAAGGCACGCTATCACCCATTAACGGGCTCTAACTACTTGTAGGCACACGGTTTCAGGATCTATTTCACTCCCCTTCCGGGGTGCTTTTCACCTTTCCCTCACGGTACTGGTTCACTATCGGTCACTAGGTAGTATTTAGCCTTGGGAGATGGTCCTCCCGGATTCCGACGGAATTTCACGTGTTCCGCCGTACTCAGGATCCACTCTGGAGGGAATGAACTTTTGACTACAGGGCTTTTACCTCGTTTCGCGGACCTTTCCAAGTCGCTTCGTCTAGTTCATTCTTTTGTAACTCCGTATAGAGTGTCCTACAACCCCAAAGAGCAAGCTCTTTGGTTTGGGCTCTTCCCGTTTCGCTCGCCGCTACTCAGGGAATCGAATTTTCTTTCTGTTCCTGCAGGTACTTAGATGTTTCAGTTCTCTGCGTCTGTCTTCGACACGCTATGAATTCACGTGAAGATACTATCCGATTAAAGATAGTGGGTTCCCCCATTCGGAAATCCCCGGATCAAAGCTTACTTACAGCTCCCCGAGGCATATCGGTGTTAGTGCCGTCCTTCATCGACTCCTAGTGCCAAGGCATCCACCGTGCGCCCTTATTAACTTAACCAAAAGTTAACACTTGGAACAAGTCCAAGATTTAAGTTTACACGTCAATTGCTTGACTTGTTTAAAAATCTATAAAATAGAAATTTGATTTATTGCTTTCAATGTCGTTTTATCCAGTTTTCAAAGAACGAAGCAGCTGACTTCAATCACATCGTGACAAAGCTTCACTGATTTTGCTTCATGCAGCTTTGCGACGAAAGCGCAAGCGTCAGGAGCAATGTTTTGAAGTATTTCATTCATTTAAGAATGAACCTTCAAAACTGAACAGCAAACGTTAATGTTTCATTCCCCAAGGGAATGATTCCGAAAAATCCTTAGAAAGGAGGTGATCCAGCCGCACCTTCCGATACGGCTACCTTGTTACGACTTCACCCCAATCATCTATCCCACCTTCGGCGGCTGGCTCCAAAAGGTTACCTCACCGACTTCGGGTGTTACAAACTCTCGTGGTGTGACGGGCGGTGTGTACAAGGCCCGGGAACGTATTCACCGCGGCATGCTGATCCGCGATTACTAGCGATTCCGGCTTCATGTAGGCGAGTTGCAGCCTACAATCCGAACTGAGAACGGTTTTATCGGATTAGCTCCCCCTCGCGGGTTGGCAACCGTTTGTACCGTCCATTGTAGCACGTGTGTAGCCCAGGTCATAAGGGGCATGATGATTTGACGTCATCCCCACCTTCCTCCGGTTTATCACCGGCAGTCTCCTTAGAGTGCCCAACTGAATGATGGCAACTAAGAATAAGGGTTGCGCTCGTTGCGGGACTTAACCCAACATCTCACGACACGAGCTGACGACAACCATGCACCACCTGTCACCGTTGCCCCCGAAGGGGAAACTATGTCTCCATAGTGGTCACCGGGATGTCAAGACCTGGTAAGGTTCTTCGCGTTGCTTCGAATTAAACCACATGCTCCACCGCTTGTGCGGGCCCCCGTCAATTCCTTTGAGTTTCAGTCTTGCGACCGTACTCCCCAGGCGGAGTGCTTAATGCGTTAGCTGCAGCACTGAGGGGCGGAAACCCCCCAACACTTAGCACTCATCGTTTACGGCGTGGACTACCAGGGTATCTAATCCTGTTTGCTCCCCACGCTTTCGCGCCTCAGTGTCAGTTACAGACCAGACAGTCGCCTTCGCCACTGGTGTTCCTCCAAATCTCTACGCATTTCACCGCTACACTTGGAATTCCACTATCCTCTTCTGCACTCAAGTTCCCCAGTTTCCAATGACCCTCCCCGGTTGAGCCGGGGGCTTTCACATCAGACTTAAGGAACCACCTGCGCGCGCTTTACGCCCAATAATTCCGGACAACGCTTGCCACCTACGTATTACCGCGGCTGCTGGCACGTAGTTAGCCGTGGCTTTCTAACAAGGTACCGTCAAGGTAGCGCCAGTTACTACGCTACTTGTTCTTCCCTTGCAACAGAGTTTTACGAACCGAAATCCTTCTTCACTCACGCGGCGTTGCTCCATCAGACTTTCGTCCATTGTGGAAGATTCCCTACTGCTGCCTCCCGTAGGAGTCTGGGCCGTGTCTCAGTCCCAGTGTGGCCGATCACCCTCTCAGGTCGGCTACGCATCGTTGCCTTGGTGAGCCGTTACCTCACCAACTAGCTAATGCGCCGCGGGTCCATCTTATAGTGACAGCGAGATGCCGTCTTTCAACTTCAAAACATGTGTTAAAAAGTATTATTCGGTATTAGCCCCGGTTTCCCGGAGTTATCCCAATCTATAAGGTAGGTTACCCACGTGTTACTCACCCGTCCGCCGCTAAAATTTTAAAGGTGCAAGCACCAATAAAATTTCCGCTCGACTTGCATGTATTAGGCACGCCGCCAGCGTTCGTCCTGAGCCAGGATCAAACTCTCCATAAAAGTAGTTTGAAAGCTCATTTGCTTTGCTAGCGATTCAACTTCGTTAGAAGTTGAAATCTATTGTTTGCTTCATTTAAGAAGCTTGTTTCATTAACGTTGCTTGTTCAGTTTTCAAGGTTCATTGTGTTGTCGTTGTGACAACTTTTATATCTTACCATTTACATAAGGTGAATGTCAACAACTTTTTTAAAAAGTTTTTAATTCATTTTTTCGATGTAAATTTAGTAACTTTTTCACTTTATCACTCTAAAGTCGAAAAGTAAAGATGTTTGTAATTTTTCGCGTCACGTTTTAGCGACAAGAAATAATATATCACCCTCACAACTATATTGCAATAGTTATTTCAAAAAAATATTACTTTTTATCAAATTCTATATCCCTTCCCTTGATTCCTTTTAATTAATATAGAGTGGAATGCCTAACAGCTTCCCCATCTTTATATTTTTCTATACCTCTAACTGCCAACACACTCTCGCAGTCGCTCACAAACAAATAATAATGCCTTTCTTTCTATAATAAAGAAAAGAGCCCTGCGAATAACGCTGGACTCTTTTAAAATTAAACTTATTTCGCTGTATGTCGCATTGTCGGGAATAATAAAACATCACGAATTGATGGTGAATTCGTTAATAGCATTACTAAGCGGTCGATACCGATACCTAAACCACCAGTTGGCGGCATACCGTATTCTAATGCTTCGATGAAATCATTATCCATTTCATGTGCTTCATCATTACCTGCTTCTTTCTCGGCCATTTGAGCTTCAAAGCGCTCGCGTTGATCGATTGGATCATTTAATTCTGTGAAGGCATTTGCATGCTCACGACGAACGATAAATAGCTCAAAACGGTCTGTGAAGCGTGGGTCTTCAGGATTTTTCTTCGCTAACGGAGAAATTTCCACTGGGTGACCTGTTACGAATGTAGGTTGTACTAATGTTTCTTCTACTTTTTGTTCAAAGAACTCATTAATGATGTGTCCCACTTCGTGCGTATCTTTAATTTCCACACCGTGTTCAGCAGCGAGTTTACGTGCTTCTTCTACAGTCATTGGTGCCCAGAAGTCTACACCTGTTGCTTCTTTAACTGCATCTACCATGTGTACGCGTTTCCAGCCAACACCTAATTCAATTGTATCTTCACCATATTGTACAGATGTTGTGCCAAGTACGTCTTGAGCCACATGTGCAATAAGGTTTTCTGTTAAATCCATAATATCGTTATAGTCTGCATATGCTTCATATAATTCAATCATTGTAAATTCCGGATTGTGACGAGTTGAAATACCTTCGTTACGGAATACACGGCCGATTTCATATACTTTCTCCAAGCCACCAACGATTAAGCGTTTTAAATGCAGCTCAATTGCGATACGCATATATAATTCCATATCCAATGCATTGTGATGTGTAATAAACGGACGAGCCGCCGCACCGCCTGCAATTGTATGCAGCATTGGTGTTTCCACTTCCAAATAACCATTGTTATCTAAATAGTTGCGGATTGCGCGAATGATCTTTGAACGTTGGATGAATGTTGTTTTCGACTCATCATTTGTCATTAAGTCAACATAGCGTTGACGGTAACGTTGTTCTACATCTGTAAGACCGTGGAATTTATCAGGTAATGGGCGTAACGCTTTTGTTAGGAAAGTGAACGCTGTCGCTTTAACAGATAACTCTCCTACTTGTGTACGGAATACTTTACCTTTTACCCCTACGATATCTCCAAGATCTGCTTTGTTGAATAATTCATATGCTTCTTCACCGATTGCATCTTTACGTACATAAATTTGGATTTGGCCAGCTAAGTCCTGGATATGCGCAAAACCTGCTTTACCTTTACCGCGCTTTGTCATAATACGTCCAGCGATTACAACTTCGCGTGGGTTTTCTTCTAATTGCTCTTTATCAAATTGCTCATTTTCTGCAATAACTTCGTTCGATAAATGTGTGCGTTCAAAACGGCTGCCGAATGGGTCCATACCGTTTTCGCGAATATCTGTCATCTTCTGGCGTCTCACCAAAAGTTGGTCGTTTAATTCTTCGATATTTGACACGTATTTCACTCCTTAATGTTTTTGCGCTCCAAAACGGCACAATAGTCCATAATGTTTCCATTGTACAGCATTTCTTTTAGTGATTCACCTGTTTCGAATTAATTTTAAATATCAGATAATTCTGTTAAGCGAATTTCCTTTACATAATAAAAAGGCATCATAAGCTGATGCCTTTTACTACTGTTTATACTATAACCGCTTCTTCTTCGTATTCATCTGCAACACTGTTTAATAGAATACGTAATTCCTGCTCAGTCTCAGTTAAATTGATGGCATTACGGATTTTCCCGTTTCCGCGAATTCCTTTTAAATACCATGATGCATGTTTACGCATTTCTCTTACCGCTACTTTTTCACCTTTAAGTGCTTTTAAGCGTTCAAAATGTAGTAAACAAACGTCCATTTTTTCACGGATTGAAGGCTCTGGAATTTGAATACCTGATTCCAAGTATTTCACCGTTTGATAGATCATCCACGGATTCCCTAAAGCAGCACGACCAATCATAACGGCATCTGCATTCGTTTGTTCCAGAATGCGCTTTGCATCTTCCGGTGTTTCCACGTCTCCATTTGCGATAAACGGGATGCTAATATTTTTCTTCACTTCAGCTAAGACATCCCAGTTTGCCTTACCTTCATACATTTGCACACGTGTTCGGCCGTGCATGGCAATTGCAGATGCACCTGCACGTTCTGCTGCTTGGGCATTTTCTACAGCGAATACACGCTCTTCATCCCATCCGATACGCATTTTTACCGAAACCGGTTTATCAACTGCATCGACAACAGCTGAAACCATCTCGTAAATTTTGTTCGGATCAAGAAGCCATTTTGCGCCGGCTTCACATTTAATAATCTTGTTTACAGGACATCCCATATTGATATCGATAATATCGGCTGTTGTATGTTTATCTACAAACTTTGCTGCCTCTACTAAATTTTCTTTGTCTCCTCCGAAAATTTGCAGTGTCATCGGATTTTCGCGCTCATCGATATAAAGCATGTCCAATGTTTTTTTGTTGCGGATATTCAACGCTTTATCACTGATCATTTCCGCGTATACTAACCCTGCTCCAAACTCTTTTACAGTTAAACGGAAAGCCGAGTTGCAAATTCCGGCCATCGGGGCAAGAACGACACGGTTATCCATAATAATATCGCCTATTTGGAATGGCTTTTGGTCGATGTTTGACACCTTTTTGTTCCCTCCACTAGGTTATTCACCTTTTAATTCGTTTATATCTATTTGTAATACATCTGCAATTGTTTGAAGTTGTTCTTCTGAGGCAATTTTCTCGCCTCGTTCAATACGCCCTAAAATGGTTACAGATATACCTATATGTTTTGCAAATTCGGTTTGCTGAATTCGTTTCAATTTTCGAAAGGCCCGAATTCTGCGACCGTATTGATTTTCTTCCACAGATTGACGCCTTCTTTCTCTATATCAAGTGCATGTAACGCTTTTTGCACGCCTACAAGCATATCATAGTTTTGCGTCATAATCTCTTCTAACGGTACAAGCACGAATGCACGCTCATACATACGAGGATGTGGAACCGTTAAATTTTCTGTTTCATACTGTTCTTGACCATACAGCAAAATGTCCAAATCGATAATTCGCGGTCCCCAACGGAATTCACGAATACGACCAAGATCATTTTCGATTTTTTGGCATTGCGCTAGAAGCTCGTAAGCATTTAGCTCTGTTTCAAGAGCGACGGCAATATTTAAAAAATCGGCCTGATCTGTATAGCCTACTGCTGCTGTTTCATAAATTGAAGAAATCGCTGTTACTTTAATCGCCTCTTGTGCAATGAGCAGTTTCACCGCGGCCTGTAAGTTTTGCTCACGCTCACCGATATTCGTACCAATCGATAAATACGCTGTCGTCGTCATACGAATTGCCCTCTTGTAATTTCGACTGCGACTTCTTTATAATGCCCCGGAATTGGAGGATCAGGCTTAATAATTTCGACGCGGCATCCAAAAATCTGATCTTCATACTGCGTTAAAATACTCGAAGCAACTTTTTCGGCAACCGCTTCAATTAACTTATACGGTTTCCCTTCAATCACTTCTTTACAAATATCATAAACGCCAACATAGCTTACCGTATGATCCAGCTCATCTGTCTCACCAGCAAGCTTCATATCAACAGCAAGCGAAACATTAGCACGAAAGCGTTGTCCTAATACGTTTTCTTCCGGTAATACACCGTGATAACCAAAAAACTGCATTTCTTTTAAATGAATGTAATCCATTGCAAACTCCTTAATGTCTCGGTGCCAATTCACCTTGTACTTCAAATTTCCCTACAAGTGCATCCATCATTTTCACTGTCCGCGCCACTTCCTTCACATCATGAACACGCATCATATGGCAGCCTTTTTGAACACCAAATGCACAAGTAGCGGCTGTCCCTTCCACTCGTTCCTCAACAGGTAATTCTAAAATTGATCCAATCATACGCTTGCGTGATGTCGCAAGCAATACCGGATATCCTAATGCAACGAGCTCATCGAGGCGCTGCATCGTTTCAATACTTTCACTTAGACTCTTCACAAAACCGATGCCCGGATCAAGGAAAATATGCTCATCACGTACTCCTGCTGCTTTTGCAATTGCAATACTTTCCTGCATATCGGCCATATATTCGGCAAAGTAGTTATCATACTGATCTGATAGGCGGTTATGCATTAAAATGATCGGCACATCAAGTTCCGCTGCAACATTTGCCATTTCCGGATCTGCCTTTGCGCCCCATATGTCATTAATAATATGTGCACCTGCTTCAATTGCAGCCCGCGCTACATTGGATTTATACGTATCAATGGAGAGAATCGCAGGTACTTCTTTTAAAAGCGCTCGAATTACCGGTACGACACGTGCAATCTCTTCCTCATCGGAAATTCGTATATAGCCTGGGCGTGTTGATTCCCCGCCGACATCGATAATTTTCGCTCCATCTGCCACCATTTTTTTCGCCTGGGCAACAGCTTTTTCAACCGAATTGAACTTGCCGCCATCCGAAAATGAGTCTGGTGTTACATTTAAAATGCCCATCACGAACGTTTCTTTGCGAAAATCCAGTTCAATCCCATTTAATGTGAGTACTTTATAGTTTTCTAACATGACGGTCTCCTAAAAGCGTAATGATTTTCTGTAAATAATTTTGATGCAGCTTTTTATAAAGTCTGCCTTCGCTGCCGGCAAACTGTACCTTTCCTATGCGGGAAATCGGTACAAGCTCCTGTACAGCCGTTGTAATAAAGCATTCATCCGCCTGTTCCAACTCCCATGCCATAAAGCGTCCTTCCCGCACCGGGATTTGGAGTTCAGCAGCGAGTTGAATGACTATTTTTCGGGTAATGCCCGGTAAAATGCCTAAATTAGTAGAAGGCGTATATAGTATACCATCTTTTATCCAAAAGACATTTGACGTAATGCCTTCTGCGACAACACCGTCCTGGTCGGTAAAGAAACCTTCCTGTGCAGCTAAACTTGTTAACTCTAAACGTGCCCGAACATTATTGCCGTAATGATGACTTTTATAGCGGATCTGTTGTTCAGGGGTATTCCGCACTGTTTTCAGCCAGACTGCTTCTTTTTCTTTACCACGTACCATATTCGGCAGTTCTTTACGAAACAGAATAACGGTTGGTTCAGTATATTCTGATGGGGCAAGTCCAATCGGATGTACACCAGCCGATACATTTAAACGAAAATACCCTTCTTTGCCGTCCTGTGCATTGAGCTTTTCAATGACTTCTCCTATGTCCTCTAGCGTATACGGAAAATGAATACGGTATTCTTTTAACGCTTCCAGCAGGCGGCTGAAATGTTCGCTCAAATAGACAGCCTTCCCTTCATATGTCCGAAACGTTTCAAAAAAACCAAGTCCATATAAAAAACCATGATCGAACGGGGAAATTTTCAATTCCTGCTCATCGATATACTGGCCATTCATCCAACAAAGCATTACCCATTCCTCCTAACAATACGTCTCAATAAATGTTCGTAACAGCTGCTTGCCGTCTTCAGTCATAATTGACTCCGGATGATATTGAACCCCTTCAATTGGATATTGTTTATGACGCAGACCCATAATTTCGCCTTCCTCTGTCCAAGCCGTCACTTCGAGGCAGTCCGGTAATGTTGTAGGCTCTACAATCAGTGAATGGTATCGCGTTGCTAAAAACGGGTTCGCATTCTTTCTGTGCAGCCCCACCCCATTATGAAGAACAGGGGATGTTTTTCCGTGCATCAGTCTTTCCGCGCGTACTACATCACCGCCAAATACTTGTGCAATTGCCTGATGACCTAAGCACACACCTAAAATCGGAAGCTTCCCTGCAAAATGTTCGATAATGGATAGACTTTCTCCGGCATCATTTGGTGTACAAGGCCCCGGTGAAATAACAAGCATCATCGGTTGGAGCCTTTCAATTTCTTCTACCGTAATTTCGTCATTGCGCTTAACGACCAGTTCATGACCGAATTCACCGAAGTATTGCACTAAGTTATATGTAAACGAATCATAGTTATCAACCATTAAAATCACTTGCTCACCTCTTCTGCCATTGCTTTTGCCTGCCACATTGCTCTTGCTTTATTCATCGACTCAATATACTCGTTTTCCGGAATCGAATCGATGACTATTCCGGCACCCGCTTGAATGTATGCAATACCATCCTGAATATACGCTGTACGGATGACGATATTTAATTCCAGATCGCCTGTATAGCCAATCCAGCCGATCGATCCTGTGTATAGACCACGGCGTACCGGCTCAAGCTCTTCGATAATTTCCATCGTACGGATCTTCGGTGCTCCTGTAATCGTTCCACCCGGGAACATCGCCCGAATGACATCCGCATTTGTTTTTCCTTGCGCAATCTCCCCTCGAACATTCGAAACGATATGCATCACATGTGAATAATGCTCAATCACCATGAACTCATTTACTTCTACCGTTCCGTATTTGCTCACCCTTCCTAGGTCATTGCGCTCCAGATCAACGAGCATGACATGTTCTGCACGTTCTTTTTCATGTTCGATAAGCTCATTGGCCAACGCCAAATCCTGTTCCTCCGATGATCCGCGCGGGCGTGTACCTGCAATCGGTCTTGTCGAAAGCTCAGTCCCTTTACGTTTTACGAGCAACTCCGGAGAACCGCTCACTACCGCAAAATCCTCGCTTTCAATATAAGCCATATACGGTGAAGGATTGAAAGAACGAACCGCCTCATACACCGCAATTGGTGCTGACGAAAGCTTTTTCGCCTGTCGCACAGACAAATTCACCTGGAACACATCGCCTTGTCCAATATAATGCTGAATTTTATGTATCGCAGTTTCAAATGCATCTCCGCTGAATGAAACTTGAAGTTCCGCCTCATCCTGCTGCATATTTTTTGCAGTTTCCTGATTAAAATGGCGCTTTTTCAAGCCGGCTTCGGCATGCTGCTGCCAATCTGTTTGCCATGAAAGTAAATCAACTTCACTAGTAGAGAATTTCATCAATGTCACTTCGCCCGTTTGGACATTATGTACTGCCCAATGATCAAACAAGTAAAAATAAAGATCCGGTACTTTTAAATCGTCTTCTGTCACATTTGGAAGCAACTCAATTGTGCGCGCATAATCATATGAAATAAATCCAATGGCTCCACCTTGAAAATCAGGAAGTGCCGGATTCGCTTCAAGCTTGTACTCGGCGATCACTTTTTCCAGCTCCGCGAGTGCTTCACCTGTTTTCAGCTCTGTCTCCCCACTTTTCCAAGTCAGCTCAAGACCTTGTGCCACTGACTTTGCCGTTGCGATTGGTTGCCATGCAGCGATTGAATAATGCCCTCCACGACCGCTTTCCAAAAACGCTCGTTGTTTTTCCTTTGTCGTCTGTTCCTGGAAACTATAATAAAATTCATCGTTTGTCATGTAAAATGTATGTGTTTCTAGTTGTTGCATCAATTTACACCTGCTTTGCCTTTTTCTTAATTAAACTCGATAACGCTGTAAAAATCCATTTTTAACTTAGCAGTTCCAAAGAAAAAAAGCCATTTTACGAGAGTGATTCTCGCAAAATGGCTTTTAAAAATCTGTTAGACAAATTTTAATTAGTCTTCAAATTGGTATAAAGGTGTTGATAAGTAACGCTCACCGTTTGATGGGATAATCGCTAATACGTTTTTGCCTTTACCTAAACGTTTTGCTGTTTCGATTGCTGCGTAAATTGCTGCACCTGAAGAAATGCCAGCTAAAATACCTTCTTCGCGTGCTACTTTACGTGCATATTCGAAAGCTGTTTCGTTTTCAACCGGTAATACAGAATCATATACTTCTGTGTTTAATACGTCCGGAATGAAACCTGCACCAATACCTTGGATTTTGTGTGGGCCAGGGTTACCGCCTGAAAGAATTGGAGAATCTTTAGGCTCGACAGCGATAATTTCGATTTCAGGGAATTTATTTTTCAATACTTCGCCTGCACCAGTAATTGTACCGCCAGTACCTACACCAGCAACAAATGCATCTAATTTTAAGCCTTCTTGCTCGAATGCTTCCGCAATTTCAGGACCTGTTGTTAAACGGTGAATTTCTGCGTTTGCTTCGTTTTTGAATTGTTGTGGCAAGAAGTAACCTTCTGATTTAGATAATTCTTCTGCTTTTGCAATTGCACCTTTCATACCTTCTGGACCTGGTGTTAATACTAAATCAGCACCATAAGCACGTAAAAGGTTGCGGCGCTCTAATGACATTGTTTCAGGCATTACTAAAACTGCTTTGTAGCCTTTAGCTGCAGCAATCATTGCTAGACCGATACCAGTGTTACCAGAAGTCGGCTCGATGATTGTACCACCTGGCTTTAATGTGCCGTCTTTTTCTGCTGCTTCAACCATAGCTAAAGCTAAGCGGTCTTTTACTGAAGAACCTGGGTTAAAGTATTCAAGTTTTACGTAAACTGTACCTTCATTTTCACTTGTTGCATTGTTTAATTTTACGATTGGTGTGCGACCTACTAAGTCCGCCACTGAATTTGCTAATTTACTCATTTTATCCATTCCTCTCCAAATCCCTACCAATTCAATAGGTTTTACTTAATTTGTATCTTATCAATTTTTGATGCTACTTGTCAATTAATTGAAACGATATTTTTGGAAAATTTCTGACTATTTCAGTTTATTTAATAAAAAAGGCATGGACAGCAAAATTGATTTCCATTCCGGGGACGCTTTCCGGGTGCACGGCCTGAGCCTGTAGTCTCAGGCTCGCGCTATTCCCCCAGGAGTCGCCCCTCCATTCCAATCAATTTTAAAAAGTAGCAGTTTCTCAATAAAAGTTCCCCTTTCACTAAAAACTTCAACTTCTGTCCTTGCCCGCCTTCAATCTTGCGTTAGTTTTTTGATTCTCCGTAGAACCATGTCGCATCAAATTCTGCCCAGAAAGCTTCCGGTGTAATCGATGGCGGCAGCTGCTCTAAAGCGAGCTGGCGTTTTACATGCCCTTCTACTTCATCAAAGCTGAATGACTGCCCTTCCATGTTCTCTGTCACGGTAACAATCGCATAGCGCCCATCGCTTAATACAAATGGTTTGGAAGTTTCTTTTTCCTTCAGTTTTTCCACTTCCGGTAAAATTGCCGGATCGACTACCGATTGACTTGATGAAATAAAGCCAATATCGCCGCCTAAACTAGCCGAAGCTGTATCCAGTGAATGTTCGCGTGCCAAAACTGCAAAATCAGAGCCGTCCTTCAGCTCTTTTTCCACCCGCTCCGCGTCCTCTTTTGAATTCACGATTATGATACTAGTACGGTGGGTAGTCGGAATATTATAAATCGATTTATTGTCTTCATAATATTTTTTGGCTTCGTCCTCTTTTACTACAATATCATTTGTCAGTACTTTATCCAGAATAAGCTGTGCCCGCATTTTTTGGCGCAGTTGTTCTGGAGATAAACTATGTAAAGATGTATCGTTTGAATCTTGTGCCGAGCGTAATAAAGCAATTTCCAAATCTATTTCTTCTTCTTTTACTTCGAGCTTATATTTTTTGGCCGCTTTTTCCATAACAGCTTCATTTACTAAGCTCTGCAATGTTTCTTTTCCGTATCGGTTTTCCATTTCAGTAAGCCATTGTTGGCGTGTAATCGGTTCTCCCTCGACGGCAGCAATACTTTCGCCGCCGCCATCTGCTTTTTCTGATGTTTTTTCATCAGATGGGAGTAACCATAGCACAAACCAAAATAGATTTCCGACCAATAATATTAGTAATAACAGCAACGTAGGTTTTGTTTTTAAGCGTCGTTGTGTGTACGGTAAATTATTTTGTGTTGGTTGTGGTGTTTGGTGTAAATTACGATTGGATTTCATTCACAAAGCCTTCAAGTTCACTTTTATCGAAGTGGTACTTTTCTAAACAGAAGTGGCATTGCGCTTCTGCCTGACCATCTTCGTCAATCATTTCCTGAATTTCACCGACACCTAAACTGATAATTGCCGCACCAAAACGCTCTTTTGAACATTGACATTGGAACTGTACAGGCATTGACGAAAGGATTTGAACATTTCCTTCTCCTAATACCGCCTCTAAAATTTGCTCAGGTGAATATCCTTTTTCAATCATTTTTGATACAGGCTCAATTGAAGACAAACGTTTTTCGATTGCTTCGATCGTTTCTTCTTCACAGCCCGGCATTAATTGAATGATAAAGCCACCTGCAGCCAGAATTGTATTATCCGGATTTACCAGTACACCTAAACCTACTGATGAAGGTACCTGTTCAGATGAAGCGAAGTAATATGTGAAGTCTTCAGCGATTTCTCCTGAGACAATTGGTGTTTGACCTGAGAACATATCACGTAAACCTAAGTCTTTAACAACTGTCAGTGCCCCTTCAGAACCGACACCTGCACGTACATCAAGTTTTCCTTGTCCATTTAATTCAAAGTGAACATGCGGGTTTGTAACGAAGCCACGCACATCTCCTTTGGCATCTGCATCGATAACCATTGGACCGATTGGACCGTTTCCTTCGATTTTTACCGTAATTTTGTCGTCCCCTTTTAACATTGCACCCATCATTACAGATGCTGTCATTGAACGACCTAGCGCAGCAGATACAACCGGCCATGTATTATGACGGCGTTGTGCTTCTCCTACAGTTTCAGTTGTATTTGTTGCAAATGCACGAACTTGTCCGTCATATGCAATCCCTCTTACTAAGTAGTCTTTCATGTTGAAATTCCTCTTTTCTATTGATTTCTTTTATAAATCGTCGCTAGTCCCTTGAGTGTCAAAAATGGATCGACGACATCAATCATCTGGGTTTCATTCGCGATTAATTTTGCCAGCCCGCCAGTTGCTATAACGAGAGGCTCTTCTTTACTTTGAGCCTTCATACGACTGACGATGCCTTCTACTTGTCCTAAAAAACCGTAAAAAACACCTGCTTGCATAGCGGCTACCGTATTTTTTGCCACAACTTGCGATGTATGGGCAATTTCTATGCGGGGCAGCTTGGCAGCACGCGTATAGAGCGCCTCTGTTGAAATGGCAATGCCGGGTGCAATGGCCCCCCCTGCATAATCACCGCGCTCATTAATATAGCAATACGTGATTGCAGTACCAAAGTCGATAATAATCAGCGGTCTGCCACTATATTGCTGTAATGCAGCAACCGCATTCACAATACGGTCTGACCCTACTTCACGCGGATTTTCATACTTTATATTCAAGCCTGTTTTTACACCGGGCCCTACAATTAAAGGCTGGATATTGAAATATTTTTTACACATTAATTCAAGTGCAAACATGATAGGTGGCACAACTGAGGATATAATAATCCCTTTTACTTGTTCAAATGAAATGCCTTCATGAGCAAAAAATGCCTTAAACTGCATCGCATATTCATCTTCAGTTTTTCGTATGTTTGTTTCTGTCCGCCAATGATGGATAAGTTTATCCTGATGATAAATTCCTAAAATAATATTGGAGTTACCTGCATTCATTACTAAAATCACAAGTGGCACCTACTTTTCCTGTACTGAAAAAAATCATACCATATTTGGCCATCTACTATACAGTATTCAGTATTTTTAGCCGGCAATCCTTCCCTTTCAACAACATCCGTTGATTTCCTGAGAGGGCAGATGCATTTCGCAACTTATTACGAAGAAAAAACTGACTATCTCCTTTTCCCAGGAAATAGTCAGTTTCGTTGTATTATTTTAAACGGTCTTCATCGATGCCTTGCGGGCGATCATCTGACGCGTCTTTCGGTAAATCTTCAACTGTCGGTGATTTCTTTTCACCTTGAACTTCGTTATTGATTGAAACATTACCAGCAGTTTCAATTGTTGGTGTTGCTTCATTTTTTTCATTTGGAAGCTCTGATTCTACTACCACCTCTTCAGGAGGTAATATACCGTGATCGCGTAAATGTTCGATTTGCTGTGCATTTAACGTTTCTTTTTCAATTAACGTGTTAGCGATTAAATCTAGTAAATCACGACGCTCGGTTAAAATACGTTTCGTACGAGCATATTGCTCATCCACGATACGCTGAACTTCTTTATCAATTTCGTATGCTACTGTATCAGAATAGTTTTGGTCTGAACCGAAGTCACGACCTAGGAACGGATTACCACCTTGGTTTGAACCGTATTGAACAGCACCAAGACTATTACTCATTCCGTATTCTGTTACCATTGCACGCGCAATACTCGTTACTTTCTGGAAGTCATTATGTGCACCTGTTGATACTTCGCCAAGTACAATTTCCTCCGCAACACGTCCGCCAAGTAATCCGGCGATACGGTCAAGTAACTCTTGCTTCGTTGTGAAGAAACGCTCTTCTTTCGGTAACATGATGGCATAACCACCAGCTTGGCCACGAGGGACAATTGTTACTTTATGAACAGTATCAGCTTCATCCAATTCAAGACCGACAACTACGTGACCGGCTTCATGGAATGCAACAAGCTTTTTCTCTTTTGGAGAGTACACACGGCTTGCTTTTGCAGGACCGGCAATTACGCGGTCGGAAGCTTCATCAATATCTGCCATGTTAATCATTTTTTTGTTTTTACGAGCTGCTACAAGAGCTGCTTCGTTTAACAAGTTTTCTAAATCCGCACCTGAGAAGCCTGGTGTACGTTGTGCAACAGCAGCCAGATCAACTGTATCTGATAATGGCTTATTGCGTGCATGTACTTTAAGGATTGCTTCACGGCCTTTTACATCTGGGTGACCAACCGTAATTTGACGGTCAAAACGACCAGGACGTAATAATGCTTTATCTAGAATATCCGGGCGGTTTGTTGCAGCGATGATAATAATACCTTCGTTTGCACCGAAACCATCCATTTCAACTAGTAATTGGTTTAATGTTTGTTCACGCTCATCGTGTCCACCACCAAGACCTGCACCACGTTGACGACCTACTGCATCAATTTCATCGATGAAAATGATACATGGGGCATTTTTCTTAGCATTTTCAAATAAGTCACGAACACGAGATGCACCGACACCGACGAACATCTCTACGAAGTCAGAACCTGAGATCGAGAAGAATGGTACGCCCGCTTCACCGGCAACAGCACGTGCAAGTAATGTTTTACCCGTACCTGGAGGACCTACTAATAGAATCCCTTTTGGAATACGTGCACCGATATCAGTGAATTTACGGTGATCTTTTAAGAAATCTACTACTTCAACAAGTTCTTGTTTCTCTTCGTCGGCACCTGCCACGTCATTGAAACGAACTTTTTTCTTCGTGTCATCAAATAATTTTGCTTTTGATTTCCCGAAGTTCATCACCTTATTACCGCCACCTTGCGATTGGCTTAGTAAGAAGAAGAATAAAATAATAATGATGACAAATGGAATAATGCTCGTAAGGAATGTTACGAATCCACTTGTTTGTGGTTGTTCTAAAATTTCCAGTCCTGGATATTCGCCATTTGCAACTTGTTCTTCAATTTGCAAAATACGGTCTACAGAAGTTTGGTCATTTTGTAAAACGTTTACTGTGAAAGTTTCGCCATCTTCAGCGCCTTTCATCTGACCTACGATTTTATACACGCCTCTTTCAGGCTGTATTTCCATAGAAGCAATCTCATTGCTCTCTAAAGCCTCAAAAAACGCATAGTAATCAAGGTTTTCAGTTGTCTTTTTTCCACCATTAAATGTTCCAAAAATCCCGATGATCACGAGAAATATTAGTAAATAAAATATGGTGTATCGAAATATTCGATTCATCCCCAGCCTCCTCACAACGTTACAGAAAAACTATAAGTAAAATCTTAACATACGTTGAAATTTTCATACAATAAAAAGCACCGCACATTTTAATCGTTGAAACGAATTATGACAAAATCCGTCTTTTTACTATTTATGTCTGGATGTTTACCTCAAAATGAAGGTTTGTACAATCTAGAAAATATTAAAATGAGTATACTTCACGTTTTAAAATTCCAATGTAAGGTAAGTTACGATATTTCTCTGCGTAATCTAAGCCGTAGCCTACAACAAAACCGTCCGGTACTTCAAAGCCAACAACATCTGCATTCAATTCCACTTTACGGCCAGATGGCTTGTCCAGTAATGTTACGATTTTAATCGATTTTGCTTTACGGTATTTAAATAAATCTACTAAATAGCTTAATGTTAAACCACTGTCGATAATGTCTTCAATAATAATGACATCGCGACCTTCCACACTTGTATTCAAGTCTTTAAGAATTTTTACTTCCCCAGATGAAACGGTTGCATTCCCATATGAAGTAACATCCATGAAGTCCAATTCTATATAAGAATCGAAACGTTTCATTAGATCCGTCATAAATGGCATTGCACCTTTTAACACTCCGACAGCTAATGGGAACATATCTTTATATTCCTCTGTCAGTTGAGCACCAAGCTCTTTAATACGTTCCTGAATTTGTTCTTCTGTAATCATAATTTTTTCGATGTCATTTTGAATCATGAGTAGATTCCTCCTTTTATTGTTCAAACTTTCTAAAGACGTTCATTGCTATCGACAATAAGCACCATATCATGCACTGCCGACTTTACATTAGAAAATTTATTGTTAACGCGTACAGCTACTATCGCTAAAAGGTCATCATCAGCATCGACTAACAATGGCCAGCTAGCTCTTTTTGTTAAAGGAATCTTGTCATCAATAAAAACTCGAGATACTTTTTTCTGATGCTGCATACCTTGTAGCAAAATACGATCCCCTTGTTTTGGAGCTCTTACGTATAGTGGGAACGATACTGATGATGCGGCGAAAAAGTGATGCGGATACTTTTGCAGTAAGTCCTCATCACATCGTGCAAGTTCCCCAATATAGATGCGCATCGTTCCAAGTACACACCACTGATTCAACGTGATTTGTTGAACTGATGTTAGCAGATCTTGCTGCTTGTACTCAAATACAACTTCATCGTATTGTTGACGCGCAATAAAATTCTCCGGTAAATCAAGTGCACGACTTCCATTCGACGTTGAGAATAACGCCAAAATCGTCGTACAAAGTGCATAGCTTTGAATCGTATTTGAATCGTTATAAAGATAACTTAATAGTATTAAAATGAGCCTCCTTTGTAAAGCAAGCGGCTCTTTTTGTAATGCCGAAACTTTTACTTTATAACAATTTTTGTCGGCTTTATGAAAAAGCTTTGGAAAACGCTCTCCTGCAAGCTCCATTAAATACGAATCATCATCTGAAAGCTGCTGTGCAATGTGGACTGCATGTTGGGAAACAAGGGGGTTTTCTTCCTTCAAAACTGGTACAACATTGTGACGGTAACGGTTACGGGTATAGTCATCCTTAGCATTGCTCGGATCTTCACGGTATAAATGACCTTTACTATGTAAATATTCCCCAATTTCGTCTTTTGTAACCATCAAAAAAGGTCTGATTAATGTAAATTGTTGAAATTTACGTGACGGTAAAATTCCTTTCAACCCGTTTAGTGAACTCGCTTTCGTCAAGGCCATTAACATTGATTCCAACTGATCGTCCGCATGATGTGCCGTTACTAGTTTTGAAAACTTATGTTTATGCATGACGGTTTCAAAGAAATGATAGCGTTCCTTCCGGCAAATTGCCTGAATATTTCCTCCTTCCGCTTTGTGGATTTCTGCAATGGGTATCGCACAGCTATAGAATGGAATCGCCCAGTCACTGCATGCTTTCTCAACAAATTGGCGGTCTTCGGCAGATTGCTCGCCGCGCAGCATATGGTCTACATGCGCCACGGCGAGTTCAATTTTAAAATAGTGCCGGAAATGATAAAAAAAAGAAAGAAGCGCCATTGAATCAACGCCTCCTGAACAAGCAATTAGTAGTCTGTCTCCGCTTTTTATAAGCTCTTGCTCTTTTATATAAGCTAATACTTGATGTTCTAAAGTGTGCATTTACTCACCTCATATTACATTTCAATGTGTGATTGCTGGTCTGAATACTTGCCACGGTTTTATTACATGCTGCAAACGGAATAACATCACAGTGCAATCATCAGCAATTGGGTATCTTTGTTTAAATTGCATCATGACATCATATAGGACAACCTGGATGGAAGCACCATTTTCCAGCCCTTGACGAATCAGCCTGATAAATAATTGCTCCTGTGCATCCCATTGTGCAGATGGTGAAAATAACCCGTCCGAAATCATTAAAATAACATCCTCTGACAATAGTTGTGTCATTTCCGTATCAACTGCAAAGTTTGGTAAAAAACCAATCGGTGCACTTGTACTTTCGATCTTGAATAAATCGTTCCCTCTTAACACATAGGTCGTCATGCCTCCCGCTTTCCAACACCATAAGTGGCCGAACTGTAAATCGACAAGTGCAAAATCCATTGTTGCATACATGTCCGAATCGTTTTTCAGCGACATCACATAATGCATTGTGTGCATTGCTGTTTCAGGGTCCATATTGTAAGTAAGACAATCCTGCATCATTTGAATTAAACGTTCACTTTCTCGATTCGCCCTTACATTTGTCCCCATTCCATCGGACAGCATAATCGCCATTAGCCCCGGATGGATCGGGAATACACGGTAGGAATCACCGGAAATTGCATGGTTTGCATGGGAATACGTATATATATCATACTCCAACTGATAACGAATTGCTGAAGTAAACTTAATTTGACGATAAAAAATAGGCGAGTGCTGCTCGTAAATCTGTTCACCTTTTAATGGTTCATGCAAATATTCAAACAGTTGCTGTTCTAGCTGCTGGATAACGACATGTGCATCCCGATGATCTGCGACATAACACACGAACTCCCGGTTCCCTATTTCATTTTTTATCCACTGAATATGTAAACAGTGAATATCATTTTCTTTTAAAAATTGCTGCATCTCCCCATCCATTTCAGATGTGCCGATTTCTAGTCGCTGGCTGTTTAATAGTTTTTCAAAGTGGCTGCTTAAATCACGAAGCTGTAAGGCAATCATCTTTTTGCCATGATAGAACTGTCTTTCCATATGCTCTTTGTGTAAAGCTGACTCTAGTTCTTCCAGCAATTTAGAAGATTTGATGCATTTCCCTTTCAGCTGCTCTTCCACCCGAATCCAGCTGACCGGTTTCGTGCTTCTTTTCGCTAAACGCCACGAATCGATAATTCCCTCCATCTCCCCTTTTCTCCCCCAGCATTCTTCATATTTGAAACAGCTGGAGCAAATTAGAAACGGTTCTGCAGTTGTCTTATTTTTCGCCTTATTTTGTGTGAAATGATCGAATACAAGCTCTTTCATAAAGGAAACAAATTGCTGAAATTGCTTAAGCTGCACTTCCACTACTTCATTGCGGTTCACCTGAATGACACTGACTGTAGTTTGTTTATAGTACATTTTGCAGTATTCAAGTATATTTTTCGGTAACAGCAGGAAAATGATGGCCCCTGTAAGCATCGACATAAAATAAATACTATCAATCGGTAATGTCGCATCATAAAAGAAGAAAAAAATACTCGGCAAAAAACTAAATATCGCCACAATATAACGTCCCTGATTTTGTACAAAAGCAGCGACCAGTCCTGTACAGGCATATAAAATCATCATACCTGTGAATGATAAGTTTGCTAAACCGATAAAAAAGCCAAGAGATAATGAAAAGATGACTGTAGCACCAACCGTCGAGGAATAGGCTACAAGGCAAATGAGGAAGTGAAGGACGATCAGCGCCATCGAAAAGTAGAAAAGAGTCAAGTTTTCCATGCCGATCAGCATACCGGCCAAAACGACAATAATTGCCGTAATTTTTTCTCTTGTCCACTCAATGTTTCCATTTTCTTTACTTGGCATTGTCAAAATACGCATAAAGAATAGAATTGAAACCGCAAATAAACATTCATATACGATATAAAATAATGTCATGACAGATGGCATACCACTATGAAGTAGCATTTGCCACGCTAGTTGAACAGCTATAATGGTAGTCCCTAGCAAAAAATACGGGGAAATTTTTATAAACTTAAACCGTACGAGACATTCCATGAAGAAAAGCTGCACTAAAACAACCGCTGCTTGTCCAAAGCCTAGAAAGAGGGTTCCAAGTATTCCCCCTAGTAAAGCGCTCTTCTGAAATGAGACAAATCTCGTTCGAATAACTAGCCAAAAAGGTAAAAATAACGGAGTAACAGCTTCAAAGAAGACTGCCTGAGCAAAACAAAAAGCTGCAAACGCTATAACACTCGCTATTATTATTCTCGATTTTTCTTTATATAAGAATAAGTTTAAGTTTAGTGTTTGAAACTCATTTTGATTATTTAATGTCACCATTTTTACTATCACCTTTTCTTTTTAACGCTATTATATAAAGCTGAAAAAGTGAATTTTGTCTGTTTGTAGGATTGGCGCCAAAAAATTGTTCGACTGTTTTTTTACGGGAATATGCGCGTTTTTTCACTTTTTTTATTAGTAATTGCAAAAAATAATAAGCAGTAATTTTCAGTGTAGTTTGGTAGAGGAAATATTAAAAAAATAGTGTTGACACTCTATAGACTGCAATGTATTATTAGTTTTGTTGTTAATTTTGGCGGTGTAGCTCAGTTGGCTAGAGCACTCGGTTCATACCCGAAAGGTCGTGGGTTCGACTCCCTCTGCCGCCACCATTTATAGGCCCGTTGGTCAAGTGGTTAAGACACCGCCCTTTCACGGCGGTAACACGGGTTCGAATCCCGTACGGGTCATCTCAAAAGCTGTTTAGGAACATTGTCTTCCTAGGCGGCTTTTATTTTGCCCTTTTCCTTGCTTTGTAAATTACTGACACACTTTCTTTCTAATCCTTTATACTTATTGTATAGGAGGAGGCGTTTTCTTTGGTGCAGAACTTTACATATTTAGCTTTTCTTTGCGGCATTAGCATGCTTCTAGTTGTTGGAGGCGTCTTATTGACAAACTTGCCGCTCCCATTACAAATAATTATGATTGCAATCGGATTAATTGGCGGTATTTTTTGCTTTGTTGCCCTTATTCGGGTACTCATCAAGCATAATGCCGAAAAAGAATGATTTAATCATGAGCCCCATTTCACAAGAAAAAGCGATGGATTGTAAGAATTACTCTTACAATCCATCGCTTTATCATCTATTTGACACTTTTTCTACGTTCAAACAGCCAGCAAAATTATCCTCTGCGAGCTCCACGGCCACCGCGCTTAGACTCAGTTGCACGCTTTAATGTAGTTAAACGCTCATCGCTATCTTTTAAGAAACGCGCCATCTTCTGTTCAAAGTTCTCTTTTGGTTGACGATCATTACGATCGTTAGAACGGTTGTTTTCGCGACGAGGACGCTGTGGACGCTCTGGTCGCTCAGCTTGAGGCTTTGCTTTACGAATTGAAAGACCGATCTTTCCATCCGCTTCAACATTCATCACTTTAACTTCGACTTCATCGCCTACTTTAAGATGCTCGTTAATATCTTTTACATAGTTATCTGCCACTTCACTGATGTGAACTAAACCTGTTTTACCATCTGGAAGCTCGACGAATGCACCGAAATTTGTGATGCCTGTTACCTTACCTTGTACTTTGCTGCCTACTTCAATTGACATAAAAAAAATGCTCCTCCTTAAATTTTAAGAGACTCTTCGATTGAAAAGCCATTTATCAATTATAATGAAACTTTTGTTGAATAGCTTCTTCTCTAATTATAGCTAACATAAAAAGAGTGTCAACAAGACACTCTACCTAAAGGCAATAAATACCAGGAATTTTAGCTTAATATTACCATGCTGACTGGTTTTTTATTAAATTTCAAAGTCACATTTTTCTTTGGATAACGATTAATACATTATTCTTTGTCATCTTCAGGCTTGTCTTTATTTTCTTTGTCCGATTTATTCGGTATTGTGAAAATAATTTCGCCCTCTTCAGAAAGGAAAAATTCTTTTCTTGCAAGCTTCGCAATATACTCATCATCTTCCAGCTTCGCAATCTGCAAATTTAATAGCTCTTGTCTGTGAAGCGCTTCTTCCAATCGTTCTTCAACCGCGGCTTTCGTTTCTTCCTTTGCGGCGAGGCGTTCACTCTGGACCATGTTTGCTTTTACTAATGCGGCAATTACTACAGTGGCTAAAATGAAAAATACTGCTAATCTTCTGCGACGACGTACAGCAATTTTTGCTTTAATTTGAGCTTTTGCTTGCGGATTTGAGCGGACATAGTCGTTATTCAACGACTGGACATTATGGTTATGTAGCTCTTCTTGCACATTTTTTCTTCCCATTTCCGTCTCCTCCCTCACAATCAATAGTTGTTATCATTATACGAGTTCATTGCTGTGTTTTAAAGTTTTTTAACAAATATTTCTTGAAAAACTTAATAAAGGGACGGCAAATAAATAATATAATCCCTATTATTAATTTTATAATATTTTTAACAAGCTTTATTACAACATGTCCAATAAAAAAAACCGGCTTCACAAATAAATTTATACACACTCTTCCAACAAAGCGGATAATTTTTTGGAACAGCAATTCATATGTTGCAATTCCGGCGATTTGGGCAAGTGGATCAACTACCCGCCATTGCCCTCCTTTTACTAAAAATAATAAATAAAACGTAGTAACCCCTAATATTAACCAGACTATCCATTCTAAAATCCAGGTAATACGTCGAATATTTTTTAGAGGGATACGATTTACATTAATTCGGATACAATCGATAATTGCACCTACAGCAACTCCGCTTATAAACATGACAAGAATGCTTATAAGCTGCGCACTCATCATCATCCAAACAATTTATGAAGGAAACTTTTCGATAAGCCACTCTCGCTTTCATCGTATTGGAATTGCTTCACTTCCCCTTCTAACGTTAGTAATCCCTTGTCCACGTCTAAATGAACAATACGCAGTTCCTCTCCACGAATCAATAAATGACCCTGTGATGTATTCACATAAAATTCTTCCTGATCAAATCGCTCGATACTTTTAACAGATGTCATGTCCATCCGTTTACGATTACGTACCGTTACTAAGTGATCCCCAGACGAAATGGTATAGCGCGCGCTTTCTTGATGAATAGTCAATGCAAGTCCCCCTTTGAGCTTATAGTTGTACACTATATGCAACAACGGAAAGAAGCATGACTTAAAAAGTTGGTCATGCCCTATTCTTATTCTTCATCATCTATAAATTCAGGTTCAACTTTCTCTAAACGCTCTTCTTTTATTATTGTAAACATTTTTAATGCATCTTCTTTTTTCACATTTTCACGAATCTCTTCGACACGTGCTGTAACGATTTTTTGACCGAAACGAATTGCCAGCTCATCGCCTACTTTTACAGTACTGCTTGCTTTTGCCACTTTATCATTAATTGAAATACGGCCTTGTACCGCTACTTCTTTCGCTAATGTACGGCGTTTAATTAAACGTGAAACTTTTAAAAATTTATCTAAGCGCATTCCATTACTCCCCTTTTTCCAGTTGTTTTGCTTCATTCCAAAAAGCATCCAGCTGTTCTAATGTAAAATCTTCGAACGACTTGCCGCTCTTTGCTACACTTTGCTCGACGAAATGAAAACGGCGGGCAAATTTTTCATTGGCATGCAGCATCGCTTCTTCAGGTGAAATTTTATAAAAGCGTGCGATGTTCACAAGTGTGAATAATACATCTCCGAATTCATCGGTACGGCTTATTTCGTTACCTTGCGTTATTTCTTCGCGGAATTCTTGCCATTCTTCCGTAAACTTCTCCCATGCATCATCAGCATTCGGCCAATCAAAACCGACTGTCGCCGCTTTTTTCTGGTAGTTGTATGAGGTTTGAAGCGATGAGTACGGACTATATTCGTTCTTTAATAATGGTTCGTCATCTGCATGCCCTTTTTCCTGCTTTTTAATTGCTTCCCAATTGGCTGTTACAGTTTCCGCATCCTCTGCCGTCACATCCCCAAATACATGCGGGTGACGTCGAATCATTTTTTCGCTAACCGATGCAAGCACTTCTTCCAATGTGAAATAACCGTTATCTTCCCCGATTTGTGCATGTAGAAACACTTGTAAAAGGACATCGCCAAGCTCTTCCACCATAGCAAAGTCATCTTCGGCATCGACCGCTGCTAAAAATTCATGCGCTTCTTCCAGTAAGTATTTCTTCAATGATTCATGCGTCTGTTTCTGATCCCAAGGACAGCCGTCTGGGCCGCGCAACGTGGCAATGATTTGTCGGAATGTTGTCCAGTCCCTTAATGCTTCCTCATCAGATTGAACAGGCGGCACATATACTGTCGTCAAATTATTGATTTCTGCTGCCTGATCAAGCTCATAAAGCGGGACAGTACGCAATGATTCCTGTGAAGATCCCGCTGCCGTAACAATCGTTACCGGGTAGTCATCGCGGTACTTCTCCATCAATGTAAGCTTTACTTCTGATGCACTGAACGAATCGTACACCTGAGCAATCAAAATATGCTGACGCATGTTCATATCATTGATAGACATGCTTGTCCCGTCCAATAGCTGAAACCCTTCTATCGGATCAATCTTTAAAGCCCCGAATATCGGGTCCAAAAAGCTTTGTCCGCCCTCAATTACAAGGCTGATCTGTCCGCTTTGGTCCGCTTCAATTAAGTGCTGGACAGTCTGCTCTGCTACGAGCGGATGACCTGGAACAGCATACATAATGTCCTCTTGTGCTACAGCTTCAATAAGACGCTTTGCAATTTCTTCATAAACGGGACCGAACGAGCCATGCTTAATATACACATCATCAAAGCTCGTAAACTCGATTCCTTCCATTTTTAAGTCCTGTATGACAGGATGATCCTCTGTTCGTACATATATTTTTTTGGCTGCTTTAATTTTTTTGTAAACACCCATTTGCATTTGTTCAAAATCGGCTGCTCCTAAACCGATAACAGTTAATTGATTCAAGTTATACACCTACTTCTTTCGATTTAACATTAATTGATAGGCAGCCATTCTCCTGCCGAGCGGGATTAAGAACCAATCCTTTTCTGTTAAGACACGCATTTTTGCGACTGCTGTAATGAAGGCACCTGCGCCGAGCACGACGAGCACACCACTGTAAATAAGTGCATCAAATCGACTGAACAGGCCGGTAAACAAGCTATTTAAGCTGTAAACAGCACCTTGTACGACAACGGTCATGACGAGACAGGCAATGGCCAGTTTTTTATAAAACGTACGATTCGCCAGGCGGATCGCCGTCAGTTTTTTTAAATAAATGATAAGTGCGGCAGCTGTAAAAATCAGTCCGATATTACTTGCTATTGCCGCGCCCAGCACATCATAATGCGGGATTAAAATAATGTTCCCTAAAAATTTTAATATGATTCCAAGCCCTAAAAAAATGGCAGGCCCTTTTAATTTACTATAGCCTTGTAAAATTGCTGTAAACGTTAAAATAATCGATAACGGAATAATTTGAAACGAATATAGCTTCAATACATTGGAATAGGCATCCGTCTTGAACAGCATTTGATTTACATATGGCATAACAAGTATTAATCCAAGTGCCGCAGCAACTCCAAATATAAGGGAGCTCCGGAAAGTCAATTGAATAAACGGCTTGGCGCCACGACCATTAGGCTGATTTGCCTTTAATGCGACGAGCGGCACAATGGCCAGCGATAAAGAAGTTGCAATAACGATTCCCAGTTGGACAAGCGGTTGACCACGGTCATAAATTCCTTTCACTTCCATCGCTTCAAGGACAGGCATTCCCGCGTGGACAAGCATTTTATATATCGTAAAGGAATCTACAAGTTGAAAGCACAACAATAACAGCGCACTCATGCTGATTGCGATACTGTATAATGTCACCTCTTTTAAAATTGGCCAAACTTTCACTCGGACTATTTTTCCTGAAGGTACATACTGTCTTTTCAAAAAGTAGAGCAACAGGATAATACCCGCTATTTCTCCGATAACTGTACCGAGCATCGCCATTTTCCCTGCAGCATAAACAGATTGCGTATATTGCAGCAAAACAATCGTTCCGACTAATATTATCGATACCCGGATCATTTGTTCGAACACTTGGGCATAGGCAACAGGCTGCATCTTACTTTCCGATTGGAAGTTGCCCTTTAAAACTGCAAGAAGCGGCATACATAACGTAATAAATGAGCCAACTTGCAATAACCCCGCTAGCTGAGGATCTTCCATCAAATTTGCTAAAGGCTGTGCACCAAAAAATAAAAGACAGAAAAAAATAAGGGCCAATGCTGTTAAATAGTAAAAAATAATGCGTGATACAGACCGTTTCTCCTCATATGTACCGCCACGTCCTTCAATATCTGCGAGCATTTTGGAAATAGCAACAGCAAACCCGCTTGATGTCCATACGACAAAAAACGAGATAAAAGGATACACTTGCTGATACACATAAAATCCTTGATCACCTACTAAGTTTTGATAAGGAACCCGGTAGATGGCACTTAATATTTTTACTAAAAGGGCCGCTACAGTCAGAAGAAGAGCGCCCTTCATATAATTTTTCATACCATAGCTTTGCGAAGTCATTCTATTTCCTTCCTCTATTTCATACAATGTACTAATTATATCATGAAAACCATTTGCTAATTTTACTCGAGGAATTAAAAAAACGCCCATTACTATGGACGTTTTGAAGTGATTTTAGTTTTCCATTTGTTTTGCTAAAAAATGAGCTGCTGTTTCAGCAGTTTTTTGCTCTACTTCACCGATGAAATGGGCCCGTGATATTAAATAAATAGCACCAATCGGATCACCGTTCGAAACTATCGGTACGATGCAATACGATTTCACTTGTTCATACTGTCCTGCTACAAGTTCAATCGACATCTCCAGCTTTTCACTTACAGGTGACCTGTTTTTAATAATATCTTCTGCAAACACAGTTAAACGTCTCGCAACATAATCTTTTTTCGAAACGCCTGCAACAGCAATTACTTCATCTCGGTCACTTATTAATGTCGGGGTACCTAATGTTTCAAATAATGATTCCGCATATTGTTGTGCGAATTCGCCTAAATCATTAATCGGCGAGTATTTTTTTAAAATCACTTCTCCTTCGCGGTCCGTATAAATTTCAAGGGGATCCCCTTCCCGGATGCGAAGCGTTCTTCTAATTTCTTTTGGGATAACAACACGACCTAAATCATCGATGCGGCGAACTATTCCTGTTGCTTTCATCGTTCATGTTCCCTCACTTTCCATCAATTCACAGCATGATGCTCCTAGTATGGAAAGAAATACATGAAACTATGCATTGTTCGAGCCGGATAAAATAATTTTTCTCTATGCAGGAACAAACATGATGATTTACCTAATTTTCTGTAAATGGATATAGGAAATTACAACGTTTTCATTCATATTATGTTTTATTTTTGTAAAAAAGGCTATTAACAAAATAAACAGGTTTTTTTGGAGGTGCAATAATGGTAAGAGTTGATCCTATTACATCAACACCTGATGCATATCGTCAGCAGCAATATTATGCAGGAACTCATTTAGCTTATTACCCTGATTTATCGAAAGAACGTGCAACAGCTATTTCAAAATTTGAAAATGGCATTTTTAAGCGTTACCTTGAAAAGTCAAATGGTCAGCGCGATTTAGTATTTGCCTCCACTACAAGAGAAAAACAGTTTTTAGAAAAGCGTGAAGAGCATCATAATCGCGAAGAACTGCTCCAACGCTTAAATTATTCGAACGGAGTACATTATAGTGTGCAACAATCTTTCCTGTGATTCATTTATTGTATCCAAAATAAAAGAGAGGAAATGTTAAAAGTCCAATACTTTTAAGATTCCCTCTCTTTTTTTATGATTCTTTTTTGGCAGCTGCGATAATTTGCATCATTTTTTCTACTACTTCAAATGGCAGGTGATTGCCGCATTTATTGTAATCTACTGTAATGACTAACTGTGTTCCTTCCATCCCAAAGCCGACCGCACGACCAAACTCCATTGATTGCTCAACGATTTGTGCACCGTTAGTATTGGCCGTTCCTTCTTCTGAAAGAATAATAGATACAACTTGCTGCTTTTCTTTTATTGAAAGCACATTCGCTTCTTTAGCCCAAACTTTCATACGGGCCACACGCATCAGACGCTCTGTTTCAACCGGTAAATCTCCAAAGCGATCTTGCAGTTCATCGATAATTTCCAGATAATCCTCTATACGTTCCATCGCTTTAATCCGCTTATACATTTGGATTTTTTGGTAGCCATCCGGAATGTACGCATCCGGAATGTACGCATCAACATGCAGCATAATCTCGACATCCTGCTTCTCTTCTCTCTTCACACCCGTGCGACGCTCTTCAACGGCTTCTTCCAGCATTTGCGAGTACAGATCAAAACCGATTGAATCGATAAAGCCATGCTGCTGAGCACCAAGTAAATTCCCGGCACCACGAATCGATAAGTCACGCATTGCAATTTTGAAACCTGACCCTAATTCCGTAAATTCTTTTACTGCCTGCAGACGCTGCTCCGCCACTTCAGTAAGAACTTTATCACGCTCATACATAAAATATGCATAGGCAATACGATTTGAACGCCCTACACGTCCTCGCAGCTGATACAGCTGGGAAAGTCCCATACGATCCGCATCATGGACAATTAAAGTATTTACATTTGGAATATCTACACCTGTTTCAATAATCGTTGTTGTGACAAGTACATCATACTCACCTTCGATAAACGATAAAATAACCGATTCAAGCTTCGCCTCCGTCATTTTCCCGTGCGCAAAGGCAACTCGTGCATCCGGAACAAGCATCTGAATTTCTTCTACTCTTCTTGTAATATCCTCTACACGATTATATAAATAGAACACTTGTCCGCCACGCGCCATTTCACGTTCAATTGCTTCACGTACAAGGGCTCCGTTATGCTCCATTACATATGTTTGTACAGGGAAACGGTTTTGTGGTGGTGTTTCGATAACAGACAAGTCACGCACCCCTACCATCGACATATGCAGTGTACGCGGAATTGGCGTTGCTGTTAATGTCAGTACATCGACATTCGTTCGAAGCTGCTTAATCTTCTCTTTATGTGTAACACCGAAACGCTGCTCCTCATCGACGATAAGCAGTCCTAAATCCTGATATACTACATCCTTCGATAAAATACGGTGCGTACCGATCACCATATCCACTGTACCTTCTTTTAAGCCTTTTAATGTCTCTGTTTGCTGCTTTTTCGTGCGGAAACGACTAAGTAGCCCTACATTGATCGCATAGTCTTCAAAGCGCTTTGAAATCGTTTCATAGTGCTGTTGTGCCAAAATCGTAGTCGGCACTAAAAAAGCCACTTGCTTCCCATCTAAAATAGCTTTAAATGCAGCACGAATAGCAACTTCCGTCTTTCCGTATCCTACATCACCGCAAACGAGGCGATCCATTGGACGTTCCCGTTCCATATCCTTTTTCACTTCAGCAATAGTACGTAATTGATCTTCTGTTTCCTCATACGGGAAAGCCGCCTCGAAACTTCGTTGTTCATCCGAATCCGGAGAAAAGGCATAACCTTTTTCTGCTTCCCGTTTTGCATAAAGTTTGATTAAATCATCTGCAATATCCTGTACTGCATTCGAAACTTTCTTATGTGTTTTCTTCCATTCCGTGCCGCCGAGTTTATGAAGTTTCGGTTCTTTTTCACCGGATGGTACATAACGCTGAATCAGTTCGATTTGATCGACAGGTACATATAACTTATCATCTTCACGGTATCGTACATGCAAATAATCTTGATGTGTACCATTCACAACAAGTGTTTCAATACCAATATATTTTCCGATCCCATGATGTACGTGAACAACATAGTCGCCTGATTTAATTTCTGTATATGATTTGATCCGCTCAGCATTTGTCATTTGCTGCGGGCGTGATTTTTTCTTTGCCTGCTGTTTAAAGAGCTCATCATCCGTAACAACCGCTATTTTCTGTAATGGCAGCTCAAAACCTGACGACAATGGCGTATTAACTAAATAAATACCCGGTGCATCGGCATAACCGATTGTTGACGCGATATGGTAGTCATTCAGTAAATTCTGCATCGCCTTTATCCGGCTTTCCGAACTCGCTGTAAATAATACAATGAACTTGTCGTTTGACCAACGTTCGATCTCATTTTGCAGCAAAGCAATTTGACCGTGGAATTGCTGCATCGGTTTACATGAAATGTTGATCGTCTTTTTAAGTGTGATGCCGGCAAATGTTCTTGTGAATAATGCGAAATACATTTTCTGCTGTTTCAGCATTGAAAGTACTTCTTTTAATGAATAGGATGGCTTTACATCATGAAGCATTTTGCCGCCTTCAATCAATGAAATAAACCATTCATTTTCTTCACGTTCCCAGGCTTCCATCACTTCCTGAATACGGCCGAGTTCATCAAATAAAACAAGACCATCTTCTTTAAAGTAATCGCCTAAAAAATACTGCTTCTCAAATAAGAGCGAGCCATATTTTGCGATATGATCCGGCAGATGACCAAGCCTCAGCAGCTCAATATCATGCTGAATATTTTGCATGAGCAATTCCTGTGTTTCCTTTTTACGCACTTTTTTTAAACTAGCAGCCAATGATTCTTCCAGACGTTCTGCAAGTTTTATACGCTCTTCTTTCGTTAAAAGAAGTTCTGCGGCAGGGAAAATTTTAATTTCATTTAATTTTTCAATTGAGCGCTGATTGTCGGCAGAAAAAGTACGGATTGAATCCACTTCTGTATCAAACAACTCGATACGGATTGGGTCTTGTGCGTATGGTGGATAAATATCCATAATTCCGCCGCGCATCGCAAACTCACCTGGCGTTGTAACCATTTCACTTCTCGTATAACCCATTTCAACAAGCTTATCCAACCAAATAGTGATGTCGACATCCTGACCAATGGAGGTGTTAAGTTCGTAACCAAGCCATTTTTCGGGTGAGCTTAGAATGCTGCGCATACCTGCAGCCGGAATAATATAGATTCCGCGCTCCTGATTGACTAAACGGCCTATTGTAGCGATACGCTGTGCACGCAGCTCATGGGAAGACGTCGTCATATTTGCAGCGATAAACTCCTCGGCAGGATAATAATGAACATGCCCTTCACCAACTAATGCAGTCAAATCATCTACTAACTTTTGTGCCTGCAATAGATTTGAGGACACGATATAAATCGATTTATTTGTCTCTTGATAGATTGTATGGATCAATGCAGGTCTTGCGCTTCCCGTTAGTCCGGTAATAAGATGATCGTTTGCTTGACCCTTTTGAATATGGTCTATCATATTATCAATCTGTTTATCTTTTTTAAATATTTGATGTATCGTATCCACGTCTAGTCCCCCTTCTCTTTTTCGATAATTGAAAACGTAAATGGAAAAAGCCTTGGCGCAGTTTATGCGACCAAAGCAACTCCTCTACTGTAACCATCTTTTTAACGCATAGTAATCGGGAAACTGACGCAATGATTCTTCACAATGCTCACAAATGCTGTAAACGGTCGTTTCTCCCCGTTCATTTTTTTTGATGAATTCATCGATTTCACCTATTTCAAACAGATGAAGCTTTTGAACCGTTTCTTCTGCATCGAAAGGCAAAGTACCAATCTCTACCTCACAATGTCTACAGCGGTAGCGTACAGGCATCTCCCATGGCCTCCTTTAAACACTTATGTATATTAAAGTCTAACCATTTTTTGATTAAATTATGCGCCGTTAAATTTATTCATAACTTCTAAGAACGGCTTTGTTAAAGCTGTTTCCACAGCATCACAGCTCTTTTCGACAGCTTCTTTTACAATTGGCTGATCCTCTTTTGAAAATTTGGCCAATACGTAATCCGCAACTTTCATACCAGCTGGCGGACGGCTTACTCCGACACGGATTCGGTTAAATTCCTGTGTTCCCAAGTGCTGAATTAATGACTTAATTCCGTTATGTCCACCGGCACTTCCTTTGCCGCGTAATCTTAACTTACCCGTTTCCAGATCTAAATCATCATAAATAACAATAATATCTTCAATTTCTATATCAAAATAATCCATTAGAGGTCTAACACATTCTCCTGATAAATTCATATATGTTAATGGCTTCAATAAAATGACTTTTCCTTCAGGACGATGAACTGTTGCATACATACCATTAAATTTAGTTTGGTTTAATGGTGCATTCCATCGATCGGCTAATTCATCAATCACATCAAAACCTATATTATGGCGTGTATGTTCATATGGTTTTCCCGGATTTCCTAAACCAATAATTAATTTCACTAGTAATCGCATCCTTTTTCTCTAATCGCCTTTATTTTATCATATATCCTTCTGAAAAGTATGTATCGTCCCCTAGTATTGAGCCAATGATCTTGCACGCATTTTCCTTACAATGTACAGCAACAAAAATCCTACTGCTGCGAAAAAGCGAACGGCTGTCGACAAATACATCGCTGTTTCCATCGAGTAGGTTTCCAGCAGCCAAATTCCGATTTGCGGAGAAGAAAAGGCGATGACGGCAAGCAGCACATTGTAAGTTGTAATACAATATGTGCGGACTTCCTGCGGTGAATTTTCCAGCAATAAATTAAATAATATTAAAACCGTCCCTGAAACAAACAGCCCTGAAAGAAAGGACATCGCGGCTAAATAATACAGGTTAGTCGATAAAACCATCAGCAATGGCGCTGTCGACATACCAAAAGCAACCCAGACGAACACACTCATATTGCCATATTTTTGCGACCATTTACGCCAAAGCGAAAATGAAAAGATTTGTGCAATCATATTGGCGACATTGAACATACTAATCCAAAAAATTGTTGCTTCCGCATAACGGACATTATAAATATTGAAAACACCCCATGCCATTTGCCAGCCAAAGTTAAATACAAGTGCAACAATTAAAAACAGGACATATTTATTGTTTTTAAATATTGACCAATCCATTGCGCGTTTCTTTTCTGTATTCAGTTCACGCTCCGGTTCATCATGCTTTAGCAAAAAGTAAAGTTCCACAATTCCGACTGCAAATGTAAACATGAACAGTATTTGATAAGCTATCCTGTTGGAGGTCATGTCTTTCATGACAATGCCGATTGTTAATGTAACGAATAAACCTACGACTGTCAGCAAGCGATTGCGATCACTGAAAAACTGAGCTCGCCGTGATTCTTCAATAATATTCCCGATAAAAGACTGCCAGCCCATATTAGCCATCGTATTCGGGACGCTCATCGCTGCAATCAGACCAAGCAGCAACCATGAACCAAAACTTCCCGGCACATAACTGATGAAGGCAATTAACAGAAAAACAAAGCGTGCTGCCAATACAGAGAAAGCAACAAGCCTTTTTTGCTCGAATGCACGGTTTAATAAAATGGCAGCCGGCAATGTCATAAGCAGTGTAATTAGCGGTGGCAAGGAACTGATCAATCCCACTTGATAGTTCGTCGCACCAAGAATCGTCATTGCAAAAATCGGGATATAGCTGTTTGAAGTATTTTGTGCAACAGCAGATGCCATCCCGTGATAAATACTCATTTTTTCATTATGTGTTCTCATAAAGACCTCTAATTATTCATAATATTTACTCATCTCCATCTTATTATACTTATTTTCTTTCGGATGTCGAAGTATTTTTTCGGCATTAAAAAACCGCTCTATATAATAGAGCGGCCTGTCCAATTGCTTAATCTTCTCTACCTGGTTTTTCAGGCGATAATTTTTCTCCCGTTGCATCAAGATCATCGGCTGTTACATTCTCTGCATCTGCATCAACATCTTCAACTGGTGCTGCTGGCGGTGTTACCGTTGCTAATGTAAAGTCATCATTATCTACAATCGTAAACGCTGTAAATTGATCACGCACATTACCCACAGATAACGATTCACCAACTGCTAATTCGGATACATCGATTTCAACTGTGTCTGGAATTTCACTTGGATTCACTTTAATTTTCAATGTATGGTTAGGTTGAGTAATGACTCCACCTTCTTTAACACCAACTGAAGTTCCGATTAATGCGATTGGAACATCCACCTCAAGTTCTTCTTTCATATTGATAGCAAGGAAGTCAACGTGCTTCACATGTCCTTTTAGTGCATCACGTTGGATATCAGTAAGTACTGCATTTACTCTTTTCCCGCCTACTTCAATTTTAAACACGCTTGTTGAACCATATGTTTGTACTGCTTTAGCAGTATCTCTATAATCCAACGAAATTGGTGTTGTCTCAGTTTCATAGCCATAAAGCACACCTGCCAATTGGCCTTCATTTCTAAGTTGGGTTAATATCGAACGTTTCCCAGTTTCTCGCTTAGTTGCTTGTAATACTGTAGTCATATTCCATCGTCCCCCTTAATTAATTATACAAAGGTACATTTACCCTACCCTTGTCTACACTAAACATATTAAATTGTCAGATTTTTTGCAAATATTTGCATATAGGGAAAATAGGACATAAAAAAACCAGCTTAGGAAATAAAATTCCTAAGCTGGTTTGCAATCGATTAGTCAAATAATGTACTAACAGATTTGTTTTCGTAAATACGTGAGATTGCATCTGCCATTAATTTCGCAACTGATAGTTGTTGAATTTTTGGAGATAATTTTTCTTCAGATAATTGAATAGTGTTTGTTACAACTAATTCCTTAATAGGAGAATTTTCAATACGCTCAATTGCCGGACCTGATAATACAGGGTGTGAACAACATGCGTAAACTTCTTTAGCACCGCTCTTAATTAATGCCTCTGCACCAATCGTAATCGTACCTGCCGTATCGATAATATCATCGATTAAAATACATACTTTACCTTCTACATTACCAACAATGTTCATTACTTCTGCCACGTTCGGTTTTGGACGACGCTTATCGATAATAGCGATCGGAGCTTTTAAGCGCTCTGCTAATTTACGCGCACGAGTTACACCACCATGGTCTGGAGAAACAATAACCAATTCCTCTTCATTGAAACCTTTTGTTCCGAAATGTTCAGCAAGTAGTGGTACAGCCACTAAATGGTCGATTAAAATATCAAAGAAACCTTGAATTTGAGGTGCATGTAAATCCAATACGATTACACGAGTTGCACCGGCAGTTTCAAGTAAGTTTGCTACTAATTTAGCAGTGATTGGTTCACGCGCTTTTGCTTTACGGTCTTGACGTGCATAGCCATAGTAAGGCATAACAACGTTTACTGTACGAGCAGACGCACGTTTAACAGCATCAATCATAATTAAAAGTTCCATTAAATGCTCATTTACAGGTGCAGAAGTAGATTGAACGATAAATACATCCATTCCTCGAATACTTTCTTCAATGCTAATTTGGACTTCTCCATCACTGAAGTGTTTAACGGATGATTTCCCTAGTTCTAGACCCATTTCATCAGCAATCTCTTTGGCAAGTGGATTGTTAGAATTTAATGAGAAGATTTTTAATTTTGAGTCAGCGTATTGATACGGCATGATGGCCTCCTGTATTTTAGTTAATTTTATTTTGAATTTAATTTACTCACATAGCCTAATTTATTTTCCTGACGAGCACGTGCAATTGCCAATGCATCTTCCGGAACTTCTTTAGTAATTGTCGATCCTGCTGCAATGAAAGAACCTTTTTTCAATGTTACCGGAGCAACTAAGTTCGAATTACATCCAATGAATACATCGTCTTCAATAATTGTTTTATATTTGTTCTTACCGTCATAGTTAACAGTGATTGAACCGCAGCCAATATTTACGTTACTGCCGACTTCTGCATCGCCAATATAGCTTAAATGAGACACTTTCGTATCATCACCTAGCGTACTCTTCTTCACTTCAACGAAATTACCGATTTTTACATGGTTTCCTAATGAAGATTCCGGACGTAAATGTGCAAACGGACCTACTGCTGTTTCACTGCCGACTTGGCTGTTTAGCACAACTGAACTATGAATCGTTGTCGCATTGCCAATTTGACTGTCAACAATATGACTATTTGGACCAATTTTACAATCTTCGCCAATAACCGTTTTTCCTTCAATGATCACTCCAGGTAGAAGAACCGTATCACTTCCGATTACCGCGTCTGCACTAATATGTGTAGAAATCGGATTTATAATCGTTACACCATTGCGCATATGACGTTCATTAATACGTGCACGCATAAGCTCCTCTGCCTGAGACAGAGCAAAACGGTCATTTACGCCAAGTGTTTCATCAAAGTTTTCTGTTACATAAGCGGCAACTGTTTCACCTTGCTTTTGTAAAATTTCAATAACATCAGGTAAATAGAATTCACCTTGTGCATTTTCATTTTTAACGAGCTTAAGTGCTTCAAACAGTGCTTCATTATCAAAGCAGTATGTGCCTGTATTAATTTCTTTCACAAGCTGCTGTTCAGAAGTAGCATCCTTTTGTTCAACAATTTGTGACACTTGTCCATGTTCGTTACGTAAAATACGGCCATAGCCAGTCGGATCATCTGTAACCGCTGTCAAAATAGTTGCTTTTGCATTTTGTGATGCATGTTCATCAAGCAGTGCCTGCATTGTTTCAGGGCGAATTAAAGGAGTATCACCACATACTACAAGTGTAGTTCCGCTAAGTCCGCTTAAAATCGGCTCAGCTTGCTGAACTGCATGCGCTGTACCTAGTTGTTCTTCTTGTAAAACATACTCACTCTTATTTCCTAGTGTTTCTTTTACCAGCTCTGCACCATGTCCTACAACAGTTACGACACGCTCAACATTTAATGAGCTGATATGATCGATTACATGTTCCACCATAGGCTTTCCGCATACTGGGTGAAGCACTTTATATAATTTGGACTTCATTCGTGTACCTTGACCAGCCGCTAGCACGACCGCAAAAATATTCGTCATATTACAAGTCCTCCAATTTAGCTCATTTTCTCTTATGACTATAAAGCAATTTCATAATCTTTTCAAGGTATTCAGACTTGACAAATGTTTGAATTTAAAATATCTATAGTAGTTTGACACATTTTCTTTTGTGTACTAATTCAGCAAAAAATTACGTTAAAAAGTAAATAATCAGTATATTTTCGATCTTATTGTAGTTTTTACTTTTCTGTTATAGAACATTACTGTCTATAAAAATTCACAAAAAAAAGAGCCCCCTCATATGAGTGACCCTAATTAACATTAAACATTCACTTCTTCAAGCTCCAAAGTTCCCTCTGTGTTTTCTTCAGCAGATGCATGGAAAGCTTCCAAAACGATTTCTTGAATTTTATTGCGCGTATTCGAATTAATCGGATGTGCAATATCACGGAATTCGCCGTCTGGTGTTCTTTTGCTAGGCATCGCTACAAATAAACCAGTATTCCCGTCAATTACACGAATGTCATGAATAACAAACTCATCATCTAGCGTAATTGAGGCAATTGCACGCATACGTCCTTCTGTTTGAACACGTCGTAATCTTACGTCAGTTACTTCCATTATTTATACCCCCTGTAGTTTGATTTGTAATTTTTAGTATTCGGGATGAAAAACTATAATCCTTCTATCATCCATTAAATTTCTAAAAATACATCATTTATCAATAGAATACAATATAATGTAATTTTTTTCTATCTACAATTTTTATAATTATTAAAATAAACTAAATATTCTACTTATTTATAAAGATTTTCTTAATAACTGCTATAAATAGAGTCAAAATATTTTTCCAATAAAAAAAATCCACGTCTTTTCTATAATTAGAAAGTCGCGGATTTAAGCTATAAACAATATAAGAATGAAGAATTTATTATTTTACTAATGCAATAACTTCAATTTCAACTTTTACGTCTTTTGGTAAACGAGCAACTTCTACTGCCGAACGAGCTGGCTTGTGCTCACCAAAATGACTTGCATACACTTCATTCATTATAGCGAAATCATTCATGTCTTTCATAAACACTGTTGTTTTTACAACTTGGTTTAAAGAAGAGCCGGCTGCTGCTAAAACAGCTTTTAAGTTTTCGAATACTTGATTTGTCTGTACTTCGATATCGCCATCTACAAGTTCCCCTGAAGCTGTCAGTGGAATTTGGCCTGAAGAATAAAACATGTTATTTACTACAATACCTTGTGCATATGGACCGATTGCTGCTGGTGCATTTGTTGTTGAAACAGTTTTCATTTTAATTTCTCTCCTTTTGAAAAAAATTACCTTCACTTAATGCAATTGTGCGATCTTTCTCATTTACTTCCTTCAGTTTTACTAAAGAATAGTAATCATCCACTAATGTAACATCAGCATGCTGTGCTTCTACTAATACCGCGATACCTGCCAACTCACATTCGAATTCTTCCAGTAGGTTCTTCATACCATTCATCGTGCCGCCGACTTTCATAAAATCATCGGTAATTAAAACACGCTGGCCACTTTTCATACTGCGTTTTGATAAAACCATCGTTTGAATACGACGAGAAGACCCTGATACATAATTAATACTCACTGTTGAACCTTCCGTCACTTTGCTGTCACGACGTACAACAACAACCGGCACATTCAAATGTCTTGCAATCGCATGTGCAATTGAAATTCCCTTTGTCGCTACCGTCATAATGACATCAATTTGACGATCTGCAAACACGCTCGCAAATACTTTACCTACACGGTTCATCAATTCCGGATTCCCTAAAAGATCCGTCATAAATAAATAGCCGCCAGGTAATAGTCGATCGGATTGACTAAGTTCTCCCATAAATTCCCCAATTATATCACGAACTTCTTGTTCCGCCATTTTAGGGATATATTTAACACCGCCTGCTGCACCAGGTACGGTAATTAAAAGCCCAATTCCTTTTTCTTCGAATGTTTCCTTTACAATTGTTAAATCTTCACTGATTGAAGACTTTGCAGAACTGTAAAGCTCAGAAAAATAAGTTAGCGGGATCAACTGATGCGGATGCTCAAGCAGATAATAAGTCATATCTACAAGGCGTTCACTGCGCTTCCATTTCATGCGACCCTCTCCTAAACATTAATAATTAAAATACGAATATTTAATAGTCAAATTACCATAATTATACGTATTTATGCAAGTGGATTTCGTTCCCCTAACATACGTACTACATAAACTTCCTCACAAAAACCACGTAATCCATTATAAATTCGGCTGACACGTGCTTCATTTTCCACCAGCCCAAATACTGTCGGACCACTGCCGCTCATTAGTACCGCGTCGGCACCAAAGCGCTGCATTTGTTCTTTAATTGTTATAACTTCCGGATAAAGCTTAAATGTTACAGTTTCCAAAACATTTCCAAGTGAATTGCACATTAGTTCATAATCTTCGGTTTCTATTGCTTTAATCATTTCTTTCGTGTTCGGGTGCTGTAGACCTTCAATATTCAATCCACCATATACATCCGCTGTCGATACGCCAATTTTCGGCTTGGCCAAAACGACCCAGCAAGTTGGAGGTGCAGATAGTTCTTTAATCTTTTCCCCGCGTCCTGTCGCTAAAGCTGTACCACCATAGACGCAGAACGATACGTCAGAACCGATTTTCGCTCCATGTTCTGCAAGCTCGTCCAACGTTAAATTTAGTTCCCACAACTCATTTAACCCGCGCAATGTAGCCGCTGCATCGCTGCTTCCACCCGCTAGACCCGCAGCTATAGGAATTTGCTTCTCGATTGAAATCGTTACGCCATCTTTAATACCGTATGTATTTTTTAAAAGCTCTGCTGCCTGGTATGCAAAATTCCGCTGATCATCCGGAACAAAATTATCGGTTGAAACGATTTTAATTTGACCGTCTGCTCGTGATTCCAGTCCAATTCGATCCGCCAAATCGACCGTTGTCATAATCATTTCCACTTCATGATAATTATCCGGACGTTTATAAAGCACATCGAGTGTTAAGTTGATTTTTGCGGGTGCTTTTACGTATAACATTGAAAATTCCTCCTACTGTATAAGGCACGCATAATATGTAATACGCGATTAAAATTCTATTGCCCCTATTTTACCATACGGGAGCCTTGTATTATGCACGAAAACATTCACTTTTCTTCGCAAATTATCGTAAAAAAACGCATGCCGGGCAATACAGTAGTAAGACATTCTAAGTATTAGGTAATTTCATTTCCTCACATCAAAATAACACCACCGTAAGCGAGAACCTACGATGGTGCCATCTTTGTGTCAACTTATTTTTGGTTGTTTTGCGATTGTTTAGCCAAGCCTTCCTGAGCCATTTCAACCGCACGTTTTACCATGTTTCCTGCATCACGAGCTCTAATTCCGCCCCAACCTTCACGTTGAACTACGTCATAAAATCCAAGTTCTTTTGCAATCTCTTCCTTTAGACGACTGGACATAATTTTTTGTCTTGCCATGCAAAAAACCTCCTTTTCGTTGACGCTTTTAGCATGTGCAAAAAAGAAAAAAACACTCACTTTAAATGAGCGCTTTTTTAAAAATATTAAAATAAGTACTAGAAAAACTATTTGATGGTAGCTACAGCATCATCTAAAAAAGTAATCTCTACTGCTTCGGTAAGTATATCTGTGTAACTGTAAGATACGCGTTTACACGCATTATCTTCCTGCTTTAGTTCAATAACGAACACTGCATGGTAAGTGTCACTTAAGACGCCTTCGCATTCAATTGTTTTCTTGCGACCACCATTTGCTTTTAATTGCAAACGTTTACCCAAATGACTATCCAATGATTTTTTAATGTCTGCTAACGTTTTTGGCATTTTCGCATACACCTCACTGTAAAACAGTATACCATGATGTAGATAATATGTCAATAAAATATAATATTTTATCACCGTGATACAGAGTCGTCAACTTTTTTCTTAAGATTTCTTAAAAATTTTTAATGTGAAATTCACTTTATTGTCGTACACAAAAATTAGGATGTAAGCAGTCCGCTAATTTGCCAAATTCTTGAATTGACAATGTTTCACCACGACGTGATGGTTCAATTCCGGCTTCTTCCAATGCTTGAAGGATAAGCTCTTTATTTTGCTTACCATTAACAAGTCCATTTTGTAAATTATTTAAAATTGTTTTACGACGTTGTGCAAATGACGCTCGGGATACTTCAAATAAGAAGTCCTCATCAATTACTTTTACTGGAGGGTTTTCATGTTTGATTAAGCGGATTACCGCCGAGTCCACATTTGGCTGTGGCATAAATACCGTTTTCGGCACAACCATCGCAATTTCCGCTGTTACGTAATACTGAATGGCAATCGATAAAGAGCCATATGCCTTCGTACCCGGTTTTGCGGTAATACGATCCGCCACTTCTTTCTGCATCATCACGACAAAGCCGCGAATCGGTAAGCGATCATTTAATAACTTCATTAAAATTGGTGTTGTTACATAGTAAGGTAAATTAGCCACGACCATAATATCTTCAATACCTGGCATTTCTTCTGCGATTACTTGTGCAACATCCGCTTTTAAAATATCTGAATGGACAATCTTTACATTGTCATAAGGGCTCAATGTATCTTCCAGAACAGGTAAAAGACGTTGGTCGATTTCAAATGATACGACCTTCTTTGCTTCGCGCGCCAAATGCTCTGTCAAAGCCCCTATACCAGGTCCAACTTCAATCGCTCCACTGTTTTCCGTTAAATTAGCGTGACTGACAATATTACGTAAAATATTCGGGTCGATTAAGAAGTTCTGTCCTAAGCTCTTTTTGAATGAAAATCCGTATTTTTCTAAAATTTCTTTTGTACGTACCGGTGTAGCAATGTCTTTATGCATGCGTATCCTCCTGATCTAATTGCGAAATGGCCTCTGCAAACTGCTCGATTGTTATTTGAAACATCATCAGTCTTTTATGAAGCTGTTTACCGTTTGTCATGCCTATATTTAAAATTTCACCTAACTGGTCCCGGCGTTTTTTGGATTGCGGGTGGCCTATCAGTTTGGCTGTCATTAAATCTTCCAGTGTAATTTTCTCTTCGATTTGTGAATCCGCTAATGTATAGACATTGCTTAATGCTTCACGGATGTCCTCATCATTTGCGTGTTCAATCCCTAAACCTTTGCCGTTTTTGGCGATTGTTTTCGCCTTTGCTAAAAACGCATGCTTCACACCTGGTATCCGCTCTTCTATAATTGCGCGAATACGGCGGCCCGGGTAATCAGGGTCCGTAAATACAATGACGCCTCTCTTTTTCTGGGCATGTGCAATACGGCGCAATACTTCATCAGAGATTGCAGAACCGTTTGTTTCTATAGTATCTGCTCCTGTCGCACGCTTAATCGCTGTTGTATCGTCTTTTCCTTCAACAACAATAATCTCTTGTATATCCAAGAAACGTTCCTCATTTCTAACATAGTCTTTCGCTATTTTACCACAGATCGCACTTTGTTACCGCTGTGCTAACTTCAAGAACAAAAGTGCTCAAGCGCCCGTTTAGCTCCGAGTGGGCAAAACGCCACATCCATGTGGCATGCCCCCAATGACTCACGTCGTGTGAGCCGCAAGACTAGGAGAGCCGGACGCAAAAGTAAACGCTCCACCCCTTTTGCACGAGGGACCGAAATGGTGCGAGGAGCTGGCGCTTTAGCCTAGACGGGGACAAAACTTTCTTACAAAGTTATAACCATTGCTAAAATCTAGATTTCCTTCACAATGAAAAAAGCTCCCTCGCCATCAGTCAAAAAGCGAGAAAGCCGATATACATTTTGGATTGTTGAACATACAAAACAGCTGAATAAACAATTATGCCTCGGCATGATTGTATTCAGATTTCCCTTGAAGAATAGCAAGTCGGTCAGCTTTTATCACAAAAAATATGTGTTTAGTGACTTCCATCACTTTCTCAAAGGTTCTTCCACTTCAGCTTGAAATTGCAAAAAATCATTTAGTTCAATACTTTAATACGAACTTTTTTACGTCCCCAGCTTTTTGCTTTGGACGTTGTCGGTACTAAAACATCAATTTTTTTACCTTTTATAGCTCCGCCTGTATCAGCAGCTACAGCATTCCCGTAGCCTTCAACCCATACTTTTGTTCCTAATGGAATAACTTTTGGGTCTACTGCAATAACTTTCATATCCGGATTTGCGCGCAGGTTAAGACCTGCTGCCGAAATACCTGAGCAGCCTGCACAATTTGGTGTATATGCTGTTGCAGTTACATAAAACTCTTTCCCTGAACTTGGTTCACTAGATCGGGAAACATTTGCAGTGACAACTTTTGTCCCTACAGATACAACTTTTGTTTTTGGTTTTTCAACTACTTTTTCAGAAGCAAGCTTTTTCGATACGACTTTACCATTCTCTTTAACGATAGAATATGTGCGTTCTACTTTACCTTTTTTACCTTCTGAAACAACCTTTTCTTTGCCCTTTAATAAAGAAGAATCATTTTTCTTTTCAATTGCGAAATCTACTGATTCTTCCACTACATCGGTAACCTTTTCTACGCGAACAACTGCGATTTTATCGTTTGGAGTGATAACTTCCTCCAAACCTTTGTCGACCCGATCCGATTCTCCTAATTGAACCTCTTGTTGTTTTAAAAAGTTAGCGACCGTAGTCGAAGTGGACCATACTTGTCTCTCTTTTTTGCCATCGACAAGCGTTAACTGAAACGCTTTTTGAATATCGATTTTGTTATCGGCTCCTACTTCTGTATCTAAGCTTTGTGATACAAGATCATGCTCTGTTACTTCAATATTTGCTTCTTCCAAAATGTTCTTCACTACATTTTCAGTTGTCCAAACTTTAGACTGATTTCCATCAACTGAAATTACTACTTCTTTTGCCTGTTCCCATTCTATTGACATTCCACTATCAATACTGGTACTCAGTGAGGGTGATACTTTATCGTATTTTGTATAATCTATATTTTGAGCTGTCAGTAGCTCATCAACCGTAGTTGCGTGTGTATAAATTTTTGTGGTTTCTCCGTCAACTGTTAACGTGACAGGAGTTTTAGTTCCATGGTATAGAACAAATGCAATTACAGATACAAACAGGACTACAGAAAGAATTCGGACCCCTGTTTGCTTACTCCTCAATGATCCTAAGAACTGGCTTTTCATGGATTGATTTGACATGAAAATAACGCCTCCTTAATACAAAGTTGGATTATACGTACTAGTTTTCTTACTGTCAATAAAAAAGAATTTATCAAAAATTGGGCATTTTGCTTGAACTCGTACTGCAACTAGTATTGGAGGCGACTTATCATCTTAAAGCTTTTGCACTTAGAAAAACAATCCTAACGTAAAAATCCGAAATTAATTTCTACTGTTTTTTAGAGTTTTTCATCATTGAATTTTAAAGAAGCGCTTGGCATTTTCCGTAGTTTTTTTAGCAACTTCTTCCACAGGCAATTCCTTCAGGCGAGCAATTTCCTCTGCCACCAATGTAACGAATGCCGGTTCATTTCGTTTTCCTCGAAATGGATGCGGAGCTAAATACGGCGCATCTGTTTCAATCAGCAAATGTTCCAGTGGAATTTCTGCCGCGACTTCTTTTGGCTGACGTGCATTTTTAAATGTTACCGGTCCCCCAAGACTAATCATGAAATTCATGTTTATACATTCGCGAGCTGTTTCAACACTACCGCCGAAACAATGCATAATCCCGCCCACAGCTGCTGCATCTTCTTCTTTTAAAATCTGCACAACATCTCCTGTTGCGTCACGATTATGAATAATAATTGGCAATTCGAGCTTTTTTGCTAATTGAATCTGCTTACGGAACCAATACTGCTGTATATCTTTCGGAGATTTATCCCAGTAATAATCCAAACCAGTCTCACCGATTCCAACAACTTTAGGGTGCTGCGCAAGCTGTTCGATCCAGTTTAAAAACTCATCTGTACAATCAACTGCATCTACCGGGTGCCAACCGATTACTGCGTAAATAAAATCATAATCCTCTATTAGTTGCATCGCACGCTCTATCGTTTTTTTATCGAAGCCGATTACAACCATCCTTTCAACATTTGCAGCAATAGCACGGTCTATAACTTCCTGTAAATCTTCATCATACTGATCTGCGTTTAAATGGACATGTGTATCTATAAATGTTTTCATCTTCATTTCTCCTATCGTGTATTGTACTCATAGATCATATTTCTTAGTTTTCAGTATTATTACATATAGATTACAAAATACTCTTTTATTATTGTTTACATATTATAAAACGATAACCATTATCCCAGTAATCCACTTATCATCCTTTTTCATCCAAAATTAAATTATATTTATATAATTTATTATTATATATTATTAAGTAAATGAAAAAGTCTGCTGAACTTTTCGGGTCCAACAGACTGTTTTCACATTACTTTACTTGTGCACCATTTGCTAATTTCGGATCAACAGTAGCCAATGTTAAAACTCCGTCATGTGAGCCTGCTAAAATCATCCCTTGAGATAATTCGCCGCGTAATGTAACAGGTTTTAAATTTGCAACGACAATTACCTTTTTACCGATAAGTTCTTCCGGTTTGTAATGCTCTGCAATACCCGATACAACTTGACGTTGTTCATAACCTAAATCAACCTGAAGCTTTAATAATTTCTTGGCTTTCGCAACTGGTTCACATGCTACTACTGTTGCAACACGTAAATCTACTTTCATGAAATCGTCAATTGTAATTTCTTCTGTATCCGGTGCTTCAACCGTTGTTGTTTCCTCTTCCTGTACTGTTTTTACAGAGCTCTGCATTTGCTCACGAATGTAAGCAACTTCCACTTCTGTATCAAGACGCGGGAAAATTGGTGTTCCTTTTTCAGCAACTTTTATGTTTTTCGGAATAACATTGCCGAATGTTTCAATTGTGTCCCAATGTAATGATTTTTCATCAAGACCTAATTGTTCAATAATTTGTTTTGGCGCATTTGTCATAAATGGCTGAATCATCACTGCAATATGACGTAAGCTTTCTGCCAAATTGTTCATAACAGCGGCAAGTTTATTTTTGTCAGATTCCTCTTTTGCCAATACCCATGGAGAAGTTTCATCAATATATTTATTTGTGCGTGAAACTAATGACCATATTTCAGAAAGTACGACACTAAACTGCATTTTTTCCATACTTTCTTCATATTTAACACGTACATTTTCAGCATGTTCTTTTAATGCTGCATCATATTGTGTTGCTTCCAAGTTTTCAGTAGGAATTACCCCATCGAAATACTTATTCATCATGGAAACTGTTCTATTTAAAAGATTTCCTAAATCGTTTGCCAAGTCGAAATTTGTACGCTCAACAAATGATTCAGGTGAAAATACGCCATCTTGACCAAATGGCAGCTCACGCAATAAGAAATAACGTGTTGCATCTAAACCATATCGCTCGATTAACATTTCCGGATACACGACATTCCCTTTAGATTTCGACATTTTTCCGTCTTTCATCATAATGAAACCGTGTGCAAAAATTTTCTTAGGTAAGGGTAAATCCAATGCCATTAAGAAAATCGGCCAGTAAATTGTATGGAAACGAACAATATCTTTCCCTACTACATGGACATCTGCCGGCCAGTATTTATTGAATAGTTCTTCATTGTCAGAACCGTATCCTAATGAAGTAATATAGTTCGATAATGCATCGACCCATACGTAAATAACGTGTTTCGGATTCCCTGGTACTTTAATTCCCCAGTCAAATGAAGTACGTGAAACAGATAAATCTTCCAGACCCGGTTTAATGAAGTTATTGATCATTTCATTTTTGCGAGATTCCGGCTCGATAAACTGTAAATTATTTTCATAATAAGCAAGCAGGCGGTCTGCGTATTTCTTCATATTAAAGAAATATGACTCTTCTTTAACTTTTTGCACATCTCGTCCACAATCCGGGCACTTTCCATCGACTAATTGCGTCTCAGTATAGTAGGACTCGCAAGGGACACAATAAAGTCCTTCATATTCACCTTTGTAAATGTCGCCGTTGTCCAAAAACTTCTGGAAAATTTTCTCTACAGAATCTTTATGACGTGATTCAGTGGTTTGAATAAAGTCATTATAGGAAATATCCATAGTATTCCATAATTTTTTGGCACCTTCAGCAATTTCATTTACATAATCTTGTGGATGCATATTTGCTTCCTGTGCTTTTTCTTGAATTTTTTGTCCGTGTTCATCCATGCCTGTTAAAAAGCGGACATCAAATCCTTTTAAACGCTTATATCGCGCTATTGCATCAGATGCAACTGTCGTATATGCAGTACCGATATGGAATTTTCCACTCGGGTAATAAATTGGGGTTGTTATATAGAATGTTTGTTGTTCACTCACGAAAGTGCCTCCATTTGTTTGTTAAGTATAAGTCTTATTCTAACGAAGTACGAAAATTGTTTCAATGAAAGTTTATCGGAATTCAGATTTGTCGAAAAATCAAAACTAAATATTGGGAAATGGTTAAATCTTTCCGACTATTCACAATTTTCTATGGTAATTTTTTTTTATAATTTCCTTAAAAAGTACAAATATGACAAAAAAGTTCCTTAAATGAAGGAAATATGAATGCTAAATTATTGACGTTTATGGTATTAGTTGGTATGATTTTAACTAGATCAGGATGATGTCGAATTTTGACGAATTTAAATAACTTTTTTTATATAGGAGGAAATATTAATATGAAATCAACAGGTATCGTACGTAAAGTAGACGAATTAGGACGTGTAGTTATTCCAATCGAATTACGCCGTACATTAGGTATTGCTGAAAAAGACGCTTTAGAAATTTATGTGGATGACGACAAAATCATCTTAAAAAAATACATGCCTAATATGACATGTGCAGTAACTGGTGAAGTTTCTGATGAAAACATGCGTTTAGTAGGCGGTAAATTAATCTTGTCTTCTGAAGGTGCCGAAGCACTAATGAAAGAAATTCAAGAAAACTTAAAAAAATAATACCACTTACTTAAATAACTGAAGCGGCTACGCGTTTACTAAATTAAGTAAAGTAAAGTATTATATTACCAAATAAAAAAAGCGTTGAAAAGTATGTTGACTTTTCAACGCTTTTTTATTGATGATATGCCTGATAAACGTCACGTTTCGGTAAATTGCGTAATTTGGCCACTTCTTTAATGGCTTCTTTTGAAGATATTTGAGTTTCTTCTATTATATAAGTAACATGGTCTTCCAATGACATAGACGTCCAGTACGCTTCTTCTTCTTCATCGACCTCACCGGAAGTATTCCCTTCCAGCACGATGCAGAACTCACCGCGTATTTCATTTTCATTTGCCCAAATAATCGCTTCGTCTATTGTACCTCGTAAAAACTCTTCAAATTTCTTTGTTAATTCCCGTGCCAGGGTAATTTTGCGGTCACCTAATACGAGTTGTAAGTCTTTCAATGTCTCCTTCAAACGATGTGGCGCTTCATAAAAGATCAGCGTCTCTTCACGTTTCGACAATTTTTCCAACTGTTCTCGGCGTTCCTTTTTATTTCGTTTTAAAAATCCGAAGAAATAAAATGGCTGTGGAGAAAGTCCTGATGCAATCAAAGCGGTTAAAGCGGCATTGGCTCCAGGGATTGGTACAACAGCAAACCCTTCCGCGACTGCTTTTACGACAATATCCGCACCAGGATCTGAAATACATGGTAAACCTGCATCACTTACTAACGCAATGGATTTTCCTTCTTGTAAATAGCCCAGCAGTTTCTCTCCGCCTACTTCAATATTATGTTCATGATAACTAATAAGCGGTGTTTGAATATCGAAATAATTACATAGCTTTTTCGTATTGCGCGTATCTTCTGCAGCAATAATATCGACTTCTTTTAATATACGCAGTGCACGCATCGTCATATCTTCTAAATTGCCAATAGGTGTCGCTACTAAGTATAGGCAGCTTCCTTGTTCGTGCTGGCTACTTTTTTGTGAGTTCATCTGTAGCACTCCTTATATACTTTATTTTTTGGGGACGCTTTAATTGTTTAAAGGCATATTCCGCGGACATGGCCTGCTGTTTTGTTTCAAATGTTTCAAAATAAATACATGTTACCGGTCCGCGTGCCCGTGTATATTTTGCCCCTTTACCTGCATTATGTGCTGCAATTCGCTTTTCTAAATTATTCGTATAACCTGCGTATAGTGATGCATCACTGCACTCTACCACATAAAAGTAATGTTTATTTTCCTTCTCCATATAATAGTGCCCTCACTTCTGGCGTATACTCATTGTTATCCTCATATACGTATAATGGTGGCAATACTTTCAAGTCCGGCTTTCCGTCTTTAATTGCTTCAATCAACAATGTATTCGCTTCTTTTCCGCGTTTCGGATAAACAAACTGAATACGCTTCGGCTCCAGACGATTTGCACGCATCGCACTAACAATATCCAAAAGCCTGCCTGGTCTGTGTACAAAGGCTGCCTTTCCACCTTGTTTTAATAGACGGCTTGTTGCTTCGACTGCTTCATCAAGTGTTAAATAAAGCTCGTGTCTAGCAATCGCATAGTGCTCGCTCGTATTTTTTTCACTTAATTCATGTGCCAAAAAATAAGGAGGGTTACATGTGACAGCATCATATTTTTCAATACCAAGTGTACCAGGTGCATCTTTTACATCACCTAGCTGCATGTCGATCTGTTGCGCCAAGTCATTGTATGCAATGCTGCGTGTTGCCATATCATGCAACCGCGGCTGCAGTTCTACACCTGTAATTTTTGCATTTGTCCGCGCACTCAAAAAAAGAGGAATTACCCCATTGCCTGAACATAAATCAATAATATGTCCTTTATTTTTTGGAACTTGTACAAAACGCGCCAGCAATACTGCATCCAATGAGAACGAAAAAACAGACGGGCTTTGAATAATCCGTAAATCTTCCGCCAGTAAATAATCTAATCGTTCATCATCCTTCAACCATTGTTCCACTATTAAATCCTCCACTTAACGGCTATTTTAATCAGCCTTTTCTAAACAAAAGACTGATATCTACTTTAGCAGATTCAGCCTTTTGTTTTAACCATTTTGTTTATTTAAAAATGATAGACAGAACAAACAATCTTCACCTTTACGTGAGCTTCCAAAATGCACATGACATACGTGGAAACCTTCATTATAAAGCCTTGCCAAATTATCGTACCCTTCGCCAATATCTACTGGTTCTTTTTTCAGCTCTTCTACTACTCGTTTACTTGCAGTTGCTTCATTCGCTAATAGTTCTTCTAAGCGCGTACGTAGGTGAAGGTTTTCTGTTTGAAGCGTCTGATGCTCCTCCATCATATGCGCAACAAATTGCTTAAGTGCGCTAAATTGCTGTTGCATTGATTCAAGCTGTTGTTCGAACTCCATAACAGTATCCAAAAAATTACGGTCCTTCACTCAAGCCACCCCATTAATTCTATCTATATCAGATTTTTCTCATATTGCATAAGCTCTTCAAGCGTATATTCAACCATACGCTCCTGCTTCGTCAAATATACTTGAATGAGTCGCTCTAATACATTTAATCCGACGACTTTGCCTTCGCCTTCTGGTGTCATTGATAAATCACCGATGTCTGGCATACCTTCTTTAGCAATTTCATAATCATCATTTTCGTATTTTAGACAACACATTAAACGTCCGCATAGACCGGAGATTTTTGTCGGATTCAGCGATAAATTCTGGTCCTTTGCCATTTTAATCGACACAGGCTCAAAATCACCTAAAAATGTCGAACAGCAAAGCATTCTTCCACATGGACCAATCCCGCCAAGCAGTTTCGCTTCATCACGAACTCCAATTTGACGTAGCTCGATTCGCGTACGGAACACACTAGCTAAATCCTTTACTAATTCCCGGAAATCTACACGTCCTTCTGCTGTAAAATAAAAAATAATTTTATTACGATCAAATGTATATTCAACGTCAACGAGCTTCATATCCAACGAATGCTCCACAATTTTCGTATTCGCTAACTCAAAGGCACGTTTTGACTCAATAGTATTTTCTTCTACCTGGAAACGATCACGTTCATTGGCTGGGCGAACTACTTGTTTTAATGGTAAAACAACATCATTTTCCCCGACTTGTCGCATTGGTACAACGACTTTGCCATATTCAATTCCCCGCGCAGTTTCCACGATTACATATTCGCCAACTTCCAAAATATAAGCGGCTGGATCAAAATAATATATTTTACCCGCTTTTTTAAAGCGAACTCCGACTACATTATACAAATGTATACCCCTCCTGAAGATTCAGCATAAGCTGTTCCATCAATAACGTACGATTCATATTACGATTTAAATTCGTGCGGGCCTGCAAAATAGACTGCATTTGTCGTGACAGCTTTTCATATGTCAATACGAGCGCCATTTCATTAAATCGTTGATACATATCGGGATACGTGCACTTTGCTTGCTGATTCGCTTTAATCGCTACAATATCGCGGTACGCAAACAGCAGCAAATCCAGTGCTAGCTCCATATCTTCTTTTTCTTTGAAGAGTGGTAGCCATTCTTCATGAATATATAATAGTGCTTCATGAACATTTTGATGAACAATCTCTACTAATTTTAACACTGTTTTTCGTGCAAGTACAAATTGCTCATCATTTGCAAGTGCAATAGCTGTTTCAAGATCATTTGTCACCATGCTTGTTGTCGATGCCATTGAATTTGTAATTCCCTGTTCTACTAGCTGATCGAGCAGCGTAGTACGAGGTGCTTTAGCAAATTTAATATGCTGACAACGAGAACGAATCGTCGGAATGATAGATTGAATTTGCTCAGTTATTAAAATTGCCACGACCTGTCCGTCCGGTTCTTCTAAAAACTTTAAAAGCATATTAGCAGAAGCAATGTTTAATTTATCTGCATGGTGCAGCACATAAATTTTCTTGCCTTCCTCTACACCTGTCATCTTCATTTCAGCAACTAAATCTCTTATTTGATCAATTTTAATAAATTGTCCATCAGGCTCTACTTGCCAAATATTCGGATGATTTCCCGAATCGACCCGTCTGCAATTTCGACATGTTTCACATGGAACATTTTCTGACAAATTTCCGCAAAGAAGAAGTTTCATAAAAAAAGAGACGACATCACGTTTGCCCGTACCTTTTTCACCATCAAATATATAGGCATGTGCTAAACGATCTTTATCTACAATTGTTTGTAGTTGCTTCATCACTACAGGTTGCAGCTTTGTAAGCTCTTCAATAGTTCGTGTCAATTCCCTCACCTTTTTCATTTCCTGCTTCTATTTATTTGAATGCCCTATGTACAATTCAAACAATATATATTCTGCCTGGAAAAATGCCCGTGTCTAGTGCACATCAAAGACACGGGCATTTATTACATATACAGATTTATTAAAAGTCCCTTAATCTCGCCAATTTTCGCTAATAACTCAATAGACTCTTTTTCTTCATTTAAAATATCTTCTGCCAATTCGACAAGATGCTCATCAATTGTTTCGACAATTTTTAAGCGGCGGCCTTCACCAAATCGGTTCCATGTATGTGATTGCTTCGTCTCAAGTCCATAATCTACAGCTTCCTGTAAAAAACGTTTCACAAGCATTTTAAAGCGTGCTAATTCACGTAAATTCCGTGATCGCGCTACACGGTCTCCCGCTGTAGAAATATCGCCCATTAATCTAGTGAGCTGCTCTGACTGCATTTTCGACTCTTGCTTTACAATCATGTCACCAAAGCGATTGCCGTTTTGATTTGCCGGACGCAAATCATTGCGATTCGCATTTAAATTTGTGCGGAGATCTTGATTAATCTTCATTTACCATTCGCCTCCAAAAAAATAACGCCCCACTATACTTACTACCGAACTCGGTTGTGTACGCGCAAGTCATGTTGGCTGCGCAAATTTACCAATACCGACTGGGGCTTCAATTTCCTTCAGTCTGTTGAAAGAAATTAAAAATGATGGAATTGTTCGATTGGTAATACAAATACAATCGCTCCTCCAACTTCAACTTCAACAGGGTACGGGATGTAAGAATCTGCGTTACCCCCCATTGGAGATACAGGAGCAACCATTTGCTCACGTGACCGGCAATTTTCACGAATAATATCTAATAACTTCGGAATTAAAGAATCATCCGTACCTATTAAAAATGTCGTATTCCCCGATCGTAAAAATCCACCTGTACTCGCTAATTTTGTCGCACGATAGTTGTTTTTTGTTAATGCATTCGATAAGCGGTTGCTATCTTGATCTTGCACTACTGCTACTACTAACTTCATCCGTACTCACCCCTTCATTGAATTGGTTCCTCTATTATATCATAAATAAAAGGTACACTTCATTTACTTTTACCCTAATAGCGGATTTAAAATCCCCCATACTTCTTCTACCACCATCTCGATAGGCTGGTCGGCATTCACCATTTTAAAACGGTTAGGGTATCGTCTCATCGCTTCCTCGTACCCTTCATATACTTTTTTATGAAATGCCAGACCTTCCGTATCCAATCTGTTAATTTCATCGCTGCGTGTCGCATGAATACGTGCTAATCCTTTTTCAGGTGCAATATTAAAGAAAATCGTTATATCCGGAAGACGCTTTCCTATCGCAAATTCATTAATGGCAAGTACATCATCAACTCCGATTTCCCGTGCATAGCCCTGATATGCCAATGATGAGTCAATAAATCGATCGCATAGTACATGCTTTCCTTGTTCCAATGCAGGCATAATTTTTTCGTAGAAGTGCTGTGCCCGTGCTGCAGCATATAATAATGCTTCTGTTCGCTCATGCATTTTTGTATGTGCCGGGTCTAAAACAACGGCCCGGATTTTCTCAGCGATTTCAATCCCGCCTGGCTCACGTGTTAGTAATGCCTCAATACGCTTTTCCTTTAAACGCTCGCCAACTGCCTTTAATACACTCGTTTTTCCGGCACCTTCCCCGCCTTCAAACGTTATAAATAAATTCCTTTGCATTTTTATATTCTCCCTGCATCTATATTATGACTTGTATTAATTTCTCCTGTAATCTATGATCTCCCTGGAACATTGCCCCGATGGCAAGCAGCTCCTCTAACTGGCCAATTTGTACTCCCGTAATTTTTTCACCTTGTACAAGTAATGGAATTCCAGGCGGATACGGAATAAGTGTTGTAGCTGCAATACGTCCGATAGCCAGGTTGTAGGGAATCCATTCTTTTTCTGCCCTCTCTATTTCATCAAAGCTATACTGAGGTTGTGTAATAGCCGTCGTTTCGAAGCTTTCGATTTCATTTGTATTTTCAATGGTTGGAAACTTTTTTAAATGTGTATATGCCTCTTTCATACGGTTACATATATCCGCAATTGAATAAGAGTCTCCCTGCTTTAACAACGGTAAAATTAAAAGTACTTGTTTTGCATCTGCCAATTCTACATATACATGAAATTTCTCTAATGCCTCTTTTAATTGAAATCCTGTATAACCCGGAGCACGGACTAATAGTTTTAATGGATCACTCACTTCAACAACCTGCAAATCTATTCTTCCTGTCAAAGACTCAATAAATACCAACCGTTTCTCCATAAGATACATGTAATCAGCTTCCGTGTAATTCGCCACATAACTTCTTGCATCATCTAGGGAAGCTAACAGTAAATACGACGGACTACTCGATTGTAACATACGTAAATAACGGTTTACTTTCTGCTCACTTACTAATGATGTTTTCATATGTAAAAAGGAAGCCATGGTCATTGCGGGTAATGTTTTATGTGCGGACTGGACAACAATATCTGCACCTAGCTCCAGTGCCGATGCGGGCAGCTTCTCAGATACAGTTAAATGGGCTCCATGTGCCTCATCAACTAGAACAGGAATGTTATATGCGTGGCACAATTCAATTTGTTTCGCCAAATCATCTGCTGTTACACCGTAATATGTCGGATACGTAAAAATAGCGGCTTTCGCATTGGGATAGCTCGCTACTGCTTGCTCTAATGTTTTAAAATCGATACAACCTGCTGTCTGACTTTTTATATCCCATTTTGGTGAAACATATACAGGATTCACTCCTACAAGTTCCAATGCATGAAAAATAGATTTATGTGCATTTCTTTGAACAAGTACTGTATCTCCCTTTTCACATGTTGCATAGATCATAGCCAAGTTTCCAACTGTTGAGCCATTCACTAAAAAGAAACTACGACTTGCTCCATATGTTGATGCGAGAAGCTGCTCTGCCTGTTGAATGGCTTCTTCTGGATGATGGAAGTCATCCAGTCCTGTCAGTTCGGTTACATCGTACTTTAATGCCTGTTTTATTTCGTTGGGTAAATTCGAAAGCAACCCATTTTTGTGTCCAGGCACATGAAAAGATTGCGGATCATCCGCAACAAACTTTTTTAATGCTTGAACGATTGGTCGATCATTGTTCACCACGTTCACCTCATTTTCATTGTCCTTCTATTATAAGATGCATCCGTCTTTCAGACCACCATTGGCGTTGGAATTACGACTATTAGTAACTGCATCCATCATTGCTTCTAGGCTTTCATTTCCCCAATACTCAATGACAACAAAACCCTTTTTTGAACAAATTATAATGGTTACTTTCTGCAGTAAAATAATATATAGTATTAGCTTTTAAACAAAACAAAAAACCCACTGATTTCTCAGTGGGTTTACATGTGCGAAGCGACGTCCTACTCTCACAGGGGGAAGCCCCCAACTACCATCGGCGCTAAAGAGCTTAACTTCCGTGTTCGGTATGGGAACGGGTGTGACCTCTTTGCCATCATCACTTCACTATAGTGGGCTTTAAAAACCCTTGAAAAGAATTTTCATTCTTTCAAAACTGGATAAACGTTTCATTGAGTTGTGCAATAAAATGTGGTTAAGTCCTCGACCGATTAGTATTCGTCAGCTGCATGCGTCACCGCACTTCCACCTCGAACCTATCTACCTGATCGTCTTTCAGGGGTCTTACTTACTTGCGTAATGGGAAATCTCATCTTGAGGGGGGCTTCATGCTTAGATGCTTTCAGCACTTATCCCGTCCATACATAGCTACCCAGCGATGCCTTTGGCAAGACAACTGGTACACCAGCGGTATGTCCATCCCGGTCCTCTCGTACTAAGGACAGCTCCTCTCAAATTTCCTACGCCCACGACGGATAGGGACCGAACTGTCTCACGACGTTCTGAACCCAGCTCGCGTACCGCTTTAATGGGCGAACAGCCCAACCCTTGGGACCGACTACAGCCCCAGGATGCGATGAGCCGACATCGAGGTGCCAAACCTCCCCGTCGATGTGGACTCTTGGGGGAGATAAGCCTGTTATCCCCGGGGTAGCTTTTATCCGTTGAGCGATGGCCCTTCCATGCGGAACCACCGGATCACTAAGCCCGTCTTTCGACCCTGCTCGACTTGTAGGTCTCGCAGTCAAGCTCCCTTATGCCTTTACACTCTACGAATGATTTCCAACCATTCTGAGGGAACCTTTGGGCGCCTCCGTTACTCTTTAGGAGGCGACCGCCCCAGTCAAACTGTCCGCCTGACACTGTCTCCTACCCCGCTAAGGGGCATGGGTTAGAAGTTCAATACAACCAGGGTAGTATCCCACCGACGCCTCCTTCGAAGCTGGCGCTCCGAGATCTCTGGCTCCTACCTATCCTGTACAAGTTGTACCAAAATTCAATATCAGGCTACAGTAAAGCTCCACGGGGTCTTTCCGTCCTGTCGCGGGTAACCTGCATCTTCACAGGTACTATAATTTCACCGAGTCTCTCGTTGAGACAGTGCCCAGATCGTTACGCCTTTCGTGCGGGTCGGAACTTACCCGACAAGGAATTTCGCTACCTTAGGACCGTTATAGTTACGGCCGCCGTTTACTGGGGCTTCAATTCACAGCTTCGCTTGCGCTAACCGCTCCTCTTAACCTTCCAGCACCGGGCAGGCGTCAGCCCCTATACGTCACCTTACGGTTTTGCAGAGACCTGTGTTTTTGCTAAACAGTCGCCTGGGCCTATTCACTGCGGCTTCTCTAGGCTATGCACCCAAAGAAGCACCCCTTCTCCCGAAGTTACGGGGTCATTTTGCCGAGTTCCTTAACGAGAGTTCTCTCGCACACCTTAGGATTCTCTCCTCGACTACCTGTGTCGGTTTGCGGTACGGGCACCTCTCACCTCGATAGAGGCTTTTCTTGGCAGTGTGAAATCAGGAACTTCGCTCATACGAGCTCGTCATCACAGCTCAACGTTAAAGTATGCGGATTTGCCTACATACACGCCTTACTGCTTGAACACGCGCAACCAACGGCGTGCTTACCCTATCCTACTGCGTCCCCCCATTTCTCAAACGGTGAGGAGGTGGTACAGGAATATCAACCTGTTGTCCATCGCCTACGCCTATCGGCCTCGGCTTAGGTCCCGACTAACCCTGAGCGGACGAGCCTTCCTCAGGAAACCTTAGTCATACGGTGCATGGGATTCTCACCCATGTTTCGCTACTCATACCGGCATTCTCACTTCTAACCGCTCCACCAGTCCTTCCGGTCTGACTTCAACGCTGTTAGAACGCTCTCCTACCACGCATACTCAAAGTATGCATCCACAGCTTCGGTGAATCGTTTAGCCCCGATACATTTTCGGCGCAGCGTCACTCGACCAGTGAGCTATTACGCACTCTTTAAATGATGGCTGCTTCTAAGCCAACATCCTGGTTGTCTAAGCAAC
>NZ_CP150231.1:0-52500 GCF_037974225.1 Solibacillus sp. FSL R5-0691 | reverse complement strand
ATATACTAAAAGGTTTAAGAAACATTTCAATTCTAATTTTTTCTGTACGCACAGCTTGTTATCTTTATTTCCTTTCTGGAAATATCTTAGTTACTCTAAATTTAAAGCTAAAGTTGAATACATTTTAATTTAAACAAAACAAAAAACCCACTGATTTCTCAGTGGGTTTACATGTGCGAAGCGACGTCCTACTCTCACAGGGGGAAGCCCCCAACTACCATCGGCGCTAAAGAGCTTAACTTCCGTGTTCGGTATGGGAACGGGTGTGACCTCTTTGCCATCATCACTTCACTATTACGGCTTCCAATACACGGCGCTATCCTTCGTCAACTTCCTTCGTTCTTTCAGTCACGTACTTGAGTACGCTCCTTCAATCACTCAGTCGTTTCCTCGACTAGCTTGTGTCTTGAAACCCTTGAAAAGAATTTTCATTCTTTCAAAACTGGATAAACGTTTCATTGAGTTTGTGCAATAAAATGTGGTTAAGTCCTCGACCGATTAGTATTCGTCAGCTGCATGCGTCACCGCACTTCCACCTCGAACCTATCTACCTGATCGTCTTTCAGGGGTCTTACTTACTTGCGTAATGGGAAATCTCATCTTGAGGGGGGCTTCATGCTTAGATGCTTTCAGCACTTATCCCGTCCATACATAGCTACCCAGCGATGCCTTTGGCAAGACAACTGGTACACCAGCGGTATGTCCATCCCGGTCCTCTCGTACTAAGGACAGCTCCTCTCAAATTTCCTACGCCCACGACGGATAGGGACCGAACTGTCTCACGACGTTCTGAACCCAGCTCGCGTACCGCTTTAATGGGCGAACAGCCCAACCCTTGGGACCGACTACAGCCCCAGGATGCGATGAGCCGACATCGAGGTGCCAAACCTCCCCGTCGATGTGGACTCTTGGGGGAGATAAGCCTGTTATCCCCGGGGTAGCTTTTATCCGTTGAGCGATGGCCCTTCCATGCGGAACCACCGGATCACTAAGCCCGTCTTTCGACCCTGCTCGACTTGTAGGTCTCGCAGTCAAGCTCCCTTATGCCTTTACACTCTACGAATGATTTCCAACCATTCTGAGGGAACCTTTGGGCGCCTCCGTTACTCTTTAGGAGGCGACCGCCCCAGTCAAACTGTCCGCCTGACACTGTCTCCTACCCCGCTAAGGGGCATGGGTTAGAAGTTCAATACAACCAGGGTAGTATCCCACCGACGCCTCCTTCGAAGCTGGCGCTCCGAGATCTCTGGCTCCTACCTATCCTGTACAAGTTGTACCAAAATTCAATATCAGGCTACAGTAAAGCTCCACGGGGTCTTTCCGTCCTGTCGCGGGTAACCTGCATCTTCACAGGTACTATAATTTCACCGAGTCTCTCGTTGAGACAGTGCCCAGATCGTTACGCCTTTCGTGCGGGTCGGAACTTACCCGACAAGGAATTTCGCTACCTTAGGACCGTTATAGTTACGGCCGCCGTTTACTGGGGCTTCAATTCACAGCTTCGCTTGCGCTAACCGCTCCTCTTAACCTTCCAGCACCGGGCAGGCGTCAGCCCCTATACGTCACCTTACGGTTTTGCAGAGACCTGTGTTTTTGCTAAACAGTCGCCTGGGCCTATTCACTGCGGCTTCTCTAGGCTATGCACCCAAAGAAGCACCCCTTCTCCCGAAGTTACGGGGTCATTTTGCCGAGTTCCTTAACGAGAGTTCTCTCGCACACCTTAGGATTCTCTCCTCGACTACCTGTGTCGGTTTGCGGTACGGGCACCTCTCACCTCGATAGAGGCTTTTCTTGGCAGTGTGAAATCAGGAACTTCGCTCATACGAGCTCGTCATCACAGCTCAACGTTAGAGTATGCGGATTTGCCTACATACACGCCTTACTGCTTGAACACGCGCAACCAACGGCGTGCTTACCCTATCCTACTGCGTCCCCCCATTTCTCAAACGGTGAGGAGGTGGTACAGGAATATCAACCTGTTGTCCATCGCCTACGCCTATCGGCCTCGGCTTAGGTCCCGACTAACCCTGAGCGGACGAGCCTTCCTCAGGAAACCTTAGTCATACGGTGCATGGGATTCTCACCCATGTTTCGCTACTCATACCGGCATTCTCACTTCTAACCGCTCCACCAGTCCTTCCGGTCTGACTTCAACGCTGTTAGAACGCTCTCCTACCACGCATACTCAAAGTATGCATCCACAGCTTCGGTGAATCGTTTAGCCCCGATACATTTTCGGCGCAGCGTCACTCGACCAGTGAGCTATTACGCACTCTTTAAATGATGGCTGCTTCTAAGCCAACATCCTGGTTGTCTAAGCAACGCCACATCCTTTTCCACTTAACGATTACTTGGGGACCTTAGCTGGTGGTCTGGGCTGTTTCCCTCTTGACTACGGATCTTATCACTCGCAGTCTGACTCCCGTGTATAAATATCCGGCATTCGGAGTTTGTCTGAATTCGGTAAAGCGAGATGCCCCCCTAGTCCAAACAGTGCTCTACCTCCGGTATTCTCAATCACGAGGCTAGCCCTAAAGCTATTTCGGAGAGAACCAGCTATCTCCAGGTTCGATTGGAATTTCTCCGCTACCCACACCTCATCCCCGCACTTTTCAACGTGCGTGGGTTCGGGCCTCCAGTGAGTGTTACCTCACCTTCACCCTGGACATGGGTAGATCACCTGGTTTCGGGTCTACGACCACGTACTAATTCGCCCTATTCAGACTCGCTTTCGCTGCGGCTCCGTCTTCTCAACTTAACCTCGCACGTAATCGTAACTCGCCGGTTCATTCTACAAAAGGCACGCTATCACCCATTAACGGGCTCTAACTACTTGTAGGCACACGGTTTCAGGATCTATTTCACTCCCCTTCCGGGGTGCTTTTCACCTTTCCCTCACGGTACTGGTTCACTATCGGTCACTAGGTAGTATTTAGCCTTGGGAGATGGTCCTCCCGGATTCCGACGGAATTTCACGTGTTCCGCCGTACTCAGGATCCACTCTGGAGGGAATGAACTTTTGACTACAGGGCTTTTACCTCGTTTCGCGGACCTTTCCAAGTCGCTTCGTCTAGTTCATTCTTTTGTAACTCCGTATAGAGTGTCCTACAACCCCAAAGAGCAAGCTCTTTGGTTTGGGCTCTTCCCGTTTCGCTCGCCGCTACTCAGGGAATCGAATTTTCTTTCTGTTCCTGCAGGTACTTAGATGTTTCAGTTCTCTGCGTCTGTCTTCGACACGCTATGAATTCACGTGAAGATACTATCCGATTAAAGATAGTGGGTTCCCCCATTCGGAAATCCCCGGATCAAAGCTTACTTACAGCTCCCCGAGGCATATCGGTGTTAGTGCCGTCCTTCATCGACTCCTAGTGCCAAGGCATCCACCGTGCGCCCTTATTAACTTAACCAAAAGTTAACACTTGGAACGAGTCCAAGATTTAAGTTTACACGTCAATTGCTTGACTTGTTTAAAAATCTATAAAATAGAAATTTGATTTATTGCTTTCAATGTCGTTTTATCCAGTTTTCAAAGAACGAGTGTTTTGAAGTATTTCATTCATTTAAGAATGAACCTTCAAAACTGAACAGCAAACGTTAATGTTTCATTCCCCAAGGGAATGATTCCGAAAAATCCTTAGAAAGGAGGTGATCCAGCCGCACCTTCCGATACGGCTACCTTGTTACGACTTCACCCCAATCATCTATCCCACCTTCGGCGGCTGGCTCCAAAAGGTTACCTCACCGACTTCGGGTGTTACAAACTCTCGTGGTGTGACGGGCGGTGTGTACAAGGCCCGGGAACGTATTCACCGCGGCATGCTGATCCGCGATTACTAGCGATTCCGGCTTCATGTAGGCGAGTTGCAGCCTACAATCCGAACTGAGAACGGTTTTATCGGATTAGCTCCCCCTCGCGGGTTGGCAACCGTTTGTACCGTCCATTGTAGCACGTGTGTAGCCCAGGTCATAAGGGGCATGATGATTTGACGTCATCCCCACCTTCCTCCGGTTTATCACCGGCAGTCTCCTTAGAGTGCCCAACTGAATGATGGCAACTAAGAATAAGGGTTGCGCTCGTTGCGGGACTTAACCCAACATCTCACGACACGAGCTGACGACAACCATGCACCACCTGTCACCGTTGCCCCCGAAGGGGAAACTATGTCTCCATAGTGGTCACCGGGATGTCAAGACCTGGTAAGGTTCTTCGCGTTGCTTCGAATTAAACCACATGCTCCACCGCTTGTGCGGGCCCCCGTCAATTCCTTTGAGTTTCAGTCTTGCGACCGTACTCCCCAGGCGGAGTGCTTAATGCGTTAGCTGCAGCACTGAGGGGCGGAAACCCCCCAACACTTAGCACTCATCGTTTACGGCGTGGACTACCAGGGTATCTAATCCTGTTTGCTCCCCACGCTTTCGCGCCTCAGTGTCAGTTACAGACCAGACAGTCGCCTTCGCCACTGGTGTTCCTCCAAATCTCTACGCATTTCACCGCTACACTTGGAATTCCACTATCCTCTTCTGCACTCAAGTTCCCCAGTTTCCAATGACCCTCCCCGGTTGAGCCGGGGGCTTTCACATCAGACTTAAGGAACCACCTGCGCGCGCTTTACGCCCAATAATTCCGGACAACGCTTGCCACCTACGTATTACCGCGGCTGCTGGCACGTAGTTAGCCGTGGCTTTCTAACAAGGTACCGTCAAGGTAGCGCCAGTTACTACGCTACTTGTTCTTCCCTTGCAACAGAGTTTTACGAACCGAAATCCTTCTTCACTCACGCGGCGTTGCTCCATCAGACTTTCGTCCATTGTGGAAGATTCCCTACTGCTGCCTCCCGTAGGAGTCTGGGCCGTGTCTCAGTCCCAGTGTGGCCGATCACCCTCTCAGGTCGGCTACGCATCGTTGCCTTGGTGAGCCGTTACCTCACCAACTAGCTAATGCGCCGCGGGTCCATCTTATAGTGACAGCCGAAACCGTCTTTCAACTTCAAAACATGTGTTAAAAAGTGTTATTCGGTATTAGCCCCGGTTTCCCGGAGTTATCCCAATCTATAAGGTAGGTTACCCACGTGTTACTCACCCGTCCGCCGCTAAAATTTTAAAGGTGCAAGCACCAATAAAATTTCCGCTCGACTTGCATGTATTAGGCACGCCGCCAGCGTTCGTCCTGAGCCAGGATCAAACTCTCCATAAAAGTAGTTTGAAAGCTCATTTGCTTTGCTAGCGATCCAACTTCGTTAGAAGTTGAAATCTATTGTTTGCTTCATTTAAGAAGCTTATTTCATTAACGTTGCTTGTTCAGTTTTCAAGGTTCATTGCGTCGTTTAAGTGACAACTTTTATATCTTACCATTCTTATAATGTTATGTCAACATTTATTTTGAAATGTTTTTCGATATTCGTTGTCGTCGTTGCGACTTATAATAATATATCACGATATTATTCACTTAGCAATAGTTTTTATTATTTTTATTTAAATAGTATTAATAATGTTACGCACATCATACCAGGAATGCCTAAGATAGCGATTGTAAGGACCGAAAAGAAGTTGATAGGCACATAAAAAAGAAACCCTGCTGCCCCGATCATTAAGTTCCCTAAAAATAGAACGACGATAACAACTGCAATTTTAAACCAGAACCAGGCAAAGTACTCCCACACTTTCCCTCTTGCATTTTTGTTTAATAAAAAAAGAAACAAGACAACAAAACACACCATAGCTATAACTATGTATTGCATAGCACCATCCTTTTTTATTTAGTGGTAACATATGCAACTGCTTCGCTTCTTATTTCTAAAAGATTATTTAATTAGTACACGACGTACACGCGCTTCTTTATATAAGTAATAATGTATGCTTTCGGCTTTTTTTCGTTCGGCAATTACACTTAAGTTATAATCGTCGGTCAATCCTTCAATTACCTTCGCACTTTGTAAAGCTTCTTTTGTCTCTTTAATAGAAGAAACTAGTTTCTCATCGAATTCTTTTTTGAGTTTCCCTTTTCGAGAAAATAACATGGGGCTTCCTCCTATATTACAGCTCGCGACGACCTTCCAGCGCTTTTGATAGTGTTACTTCATCTGCATATTCTAAATCTCCGCCAACAGGTAATCCGTGTGCAATACGTGTAGTGCGAATACCTGATGGTTTAACAAGGCGGGAAATATACATCGCTGTCGCTTCCCCTTCTATTGTCGGGTTCGTCGCTAAAATTAACTCTTGTACACGCTCATCATGCAAGCGCCCCAATAAAGAAGCTACATTAATATCTTCAGGCCCTATACCGTCCATCGGAGAAATTGCACCGTGTAACACATGATAAAGACCTTGGTAATCACGCATTTTCTCCATAGCTATTACATCTTTCGGATCTTGTACAACACAAATTGTTGATACATCACGTTGTTTATCTGAACAAATATGACAAGGGTCGATATCTGTTATATGACCACATTGAGAGCAATAAAGTAGGTTACGTTTTGCGTCAACAAGTGCTTTTGCAAATGTCGATACAGTATCTTCTTTCATTGTTAATACGTGAAACGCAAGTCGAGCAGCTGTTTTCGGACCAATGCCCGGCAACTTCATGAAGCTGTCTATTAATCGAGATATCGGTTCTGGATAATGCATTCTGTTCCCCCTTCTTTAAAAAGGCACATCCCAATATTTGAGATGTGCGCTACGTTCTACTTGATTCAACTTAGAAAGGAAGGTTCATTCCTTGTGTGAATTTACCCATTGTAGAATTCGTTGTCTCTTCAACTTTTTTCAATGCTTCATTTGTTGCAATAACCATTAAATCTTGAAGCATTTCAATATCTTCCGGATCTACTACAGACTCATCTAAATTTACTTCAAGCATTTGACGTTGGCCGTTCATTACTACCTTTACCATTCCGCCGCCTGCTGCACCTTCAAATACCTGTGCATTTAAAGCCTCTTGTGCTTCCATCATTTCTTTTTGCATCTTTTGCATTTTTTTCATCATGCCTTGCATATTACCCATACCACGCATCTTATTTCCTCCTTAAAATGTGTATTTATTCTTCGATAACCTCAACAAAGTCTTTTCCAAAACGCTTTTCGGCTTCTGTAATGAGCGGATCTTGCGCTTCCATTACTTGAACATCGTCAAGGAAAGGGGGCTCCTCATTTAAATCCTCCACCGGATTTACTTCATCCGATGGCGATTTTTTTTGATTTAAGCCATTTTCATTTATAAAGTTTTCACGCAAACGAATCCAAGCTGGTTCCGGTATACATAAAAGCTCATATTGAATCCCTATTTCCGAAGCGATCTGCTGTGTAAACAATGAAACAAGTGCATTGTTGTCAGCTACCATTTGACAATGTATATCATACTTGAATTTTATCACAAAAGCACTTGCATTTGCGGCTACAGGCTCTGCATCCGCCAATAAAGCTGCATGTGATTTTTGCAAGCTTGCCAAACCACCCGCCCACGCAGATTTCACTTTTTGCAGATCGGGTTTCGTTGCAGTCTTTAATACTTCCTGAATACGGCCTGTCGGAGCATTATATTGATTTCCTTGTGGACGTACACGCTGGCGGGACTGTTCCTTTTGTTGAACAGGTGCGCCCCCTCCACCATTTTGAAGCTGTTGAGTCAGTTGACCTAATCGGCTTTCAAGTGAGGCTACCTTACCTTCAATAGCCGGATCGACTGCTGCCGTCGCTTGCGGTGATGCTTTATATTGAGCCATTTTTAAAAGGGCCGTTTCTAAATATATTTTCGTATGATGCGAAAACCGCATTTCTTGCTGGGTCTTCGCCAAAATATCGATAAAACCGTAAAGTGTATTAGCTTCAAACTGAGCCGCTAATGATAAAAACTTTTCTTCCGGTGAAATAAACTCCAATAACTCCTCTAACGTACCGTCTGTCTTTAATAGAAGCAGATCTCGGAAGAACGTAATAAAATCTTCCGCAAGGCGTAATGGTTCTTTCCCGTCAGCAATCAGGTTTTCGACACTGCCTAATACTTGGGCAACATCCTTTTCCTGCAGGGAAACCGCAATATCATAAAATGCATCCTGGCTTACAGAACCTGTTACAAGAAGCACATCGTCCAATTGAACGTGTTCATTACTAAATGAAACAACCTGATCAAGTAAGCTTAATGCATCACGCATACCCCCTGCTGCAGCTTGGGCGATTGCCTTTAATGCCTGCTCATCATAGCCCATACCGATATCCTCTAATACAACCTTCATACGCTCTACTATATCTATAGAAGAAAGTCGTTTAAAATCAAATCGCTGACAGCGGGAAATAATTGTTGCTGGTAGTTTATGAGGCTCTGTTGTCGCCAAAATAAATACCGCATGCTCAGGTGGCTCTTCAAGTGTTTTTAATAATGCATTGAATGCGCTCGTAGAAAGCATATGCACCTCATCTATAATGTACACTTTAAAACGTGCATTAGCCGGGGCAAAACGGACTTTTTCAATAATATCGCGCATTTCTTCCACTCTCGAATTGGACGCGGCATCAAATTCTATTACATCTGTATGTGAACCTTCCGTAATACTTATACATGTAGGGCATTCATTGCATGGCTCACTTGCCGGGGCGTTTTCACAGTTCAATGCTTTTGCGAAAATTTTTGCAGTACTCGTTTTCCCTGTTCCTCGAGGACCGGAAAATAGATAGGCATGTGTTGTCTTGCTTGCGAGGAGAGCATTTTGAAGGGTCCTCTTTACATGTGTCTGACCTGACATTTCTCTGAATGACTGGGGTCTATAAACACGATAAAACGCTTGATATGTCAACCTTTCCCCTCTCCCTTCCATTTAAAAATACATATATTCAGTATAGCATAAAGTAAGTATAAACTCTTTTGAAATGAGATGAATAATTAATCTGTAACATCCGTCAGGACATACTTTATTCAGCAGCCATTTGATAGCACATTGACCAAAGTTAAACTCTTTTTTTCATATAAAAAACGCACCCACCAATAAATGATGGATGCGTTTGAAATGGTAATTTAATACCGTGCACCTTTCTTCGACTGCCGCACATAAGCGTTACTCTTGTCGCCAGCTCGGGTTAGGCTACCCCGCGGCACATAAGTGATACCACTTAATGCTGCTTCCTTCCGGACCTGACATGGTTCATGGGTACTTATTGCGCAGGACCCAACCGTCAACACTACGTGCAAAAGGCAGGCCAAACAATACGGACAGCCTCAGAAAAGGAATTCAATCTTGCTAGAGCGGATTGCAAGTTACAGGGCACCGCTACCTCCCCATCTAGCACGGCAAGTATTAGTATACTAAGCAAGCTATCAAATTGCAATGAATTGCTTTAATTAATTTTTTCCAATCCAAAAATTTTAGAGATTTTTTTATCCAAATTTTATTGACGCAAAACGGATTACGTGGTAAATTAATCTTTGTCGAAAAGACATCTTATATTTTGGAGGTATACCCAAGTCTGGCTGAAGGGATCGGTCTTGAAAACCGACAGGCGGGTAACACCGCGCGGGGGTTCGAATCCCTCTACCTCCTCCATTTTTGAACTTTCATCCGCTACTTAGTTGAGCGGGTTTTTTTATATCTAAATTCGCTTTTAAGTACTATTTCTACTCGTTGGAAATAGTACTTTTTTGTATTTATAGATAACTTTCTTGTACAATTAAGTACTATGTCATGTTTGTAAAGGGCGGTATATCAAAATTGGAATCAACACAGCCACATATTAAAACAACTAAACTTTTTCTATTTATGCTACTTGTCGGCTTATTGACGGCTGTTGGTGGAGAAATTAAAATAATACCTTTTGAAGAAGGACCTTTTCGGTTCGGTTTAGGAAGTATTATATTCTTTTTCGCTTTACTGATTCGTCCCATACCGATTGTATCTACGGGTTTATTGACTGCACTAATCGTTATTGTCGGTCGATCGTTACTGGATATTTTTATATATGGACAAAGCTTCCTTTCTCAAATTATTGAACATTTGCCGGCAGGGGCTTTCTATATAATGTTTGCACTATGCTTTAAGCTAATTCCGCTGGATGAGTTAAAAAAACAACCGCTTATGCTTGGTTTGTTGGCAACTGCTTCCGAAGTAATCTCCAACACCATTGAACATATATTAACGGACATTCTGCTTGTTTCTGATCTGGAAAATGTTACTTCCTTTTTATTATTCATTCTCGTTGGATTACTGCGCAGTTATTTTGTTGTTGGCATTTACAGCATGATTACGATGTCGGAACAGAAGAAACAGCTGAAACAGCTCATGACGATTCACTCGGAACTATATGTAGAAGCGTTATATCTTCAAAAAACGATGACCCAAATCGAGCAGCTTACAGCAAACAGTTACCAGCTTTATAAAAAGCTGAAATCAAATGAAGCACAGCTAGCTTCCGATGCTTTACATATTGCCCAGGAAATTCATGAAGTAAAAAAAGATAATGAACGCATTCATGCCGGGATTTCTAAAATTACGTCGAGAAATTACCCGTCTAATTTTCTATTGACTGATTTACTAAGCTTTATTGTGGAGGCAAATGAAAATTATGCAGCCTATTTAAATAAATCAATTTCCTTTACACTGATTTGTCCAAATGATTTTCAAACAAAAAATCATATAGCGCTATTTGCTATTCTGAATAATTTAATGGCTAATGCTGTGGAGGCCATTGAAGAGAGCGGATTTATTACATTGAATGTTGCAGTTGAACAGGATACGATTTCTTTTATTGTAGAAGATAATGGAGTTGGTATTGATGCAGCACTCATACCAATCATTTTTGATCCAGGTTATACATCCAAGTTTAACGAACAAGGCCAGGGTTCTACAGGAATCGGTCTTTCCCATACAAAAACAATTGTTGAAAATCTTAAAGGGAATATTCACGTAACGAGCAATACATCGACTTGTTTTGTTGTGCAAATTCCTACAAAAAGTATTCAAAAGGAGAATTACTAATGCGCTATTTTATAGTAGATGATGACCGGGCAAGCCGTATGATGCTCAGTAATATTATTAACGACTGTGAACTCGGAGCTGTTATTGGAGAGGCCAAAAACGGTCTGGATGCCATTCCACAAATTTTGATGATGCAGCCGGAGTTTGTATTAATTGATTTACTTATGCCGCAGTTGGATGGAATTGAAACTATTGAACGCCTTCAACAAAATGGATTTAAAGGTCAGTTTATTATGATCTCACAAGTTGTTAATAAAGAAATGGTCGCTGAAGGCTATTCAAAAGGAATTGAATTTTTTATTCATAAGCCTATTAATAAGGTCGAAGTACAAATGGTATTAAAACGGACAACTGAGCAATACTTATTAAGAAATTCTTTGCAAGTTATTCGTCAGTCCCTGACAAACTTTGATATTACGGATGTGACACATACAAAGAAGACGGCACGGGAACATATTTCGGCGTACACGTTGTTCAATCGCCTTACTTTCTTTTAAAATATCGTCCGGTGTATTTTTCGTCAGCATAGCTACACGTTCATATACTTCTTTCAACGGAGGAAGCGGCGCAATTTTATGCTTTTCGATTAATAGCTGTTCAATAATTTTAATAATATCTTCACTTCCGACTTCAGCGACAATGCCCATATCATTTAAGATCGACTTACGATATTAGCTGCAATGATTAACTTGGCGAACTTAGGGATTGTCGATTATACAAACTCTGAATTTGAATATTATACCCCACGCTATTTTGACTTGACGGACATCCGTCACTTAATGAATCAAATAGAGAAAAATGAGCAACGTAAAGCAAAAGTGAACATAAAAAAATTCATTCAAGTTTTATATTCCGAAATTATTAGTAAAGTGGATTAGTCGGTTTTTGTCGGATTTTGTATGTATCTAATAAAATTAGTTTTAGGCTAGTCCTGAATCTGATTTTTTAGGAGGAACTATATTTTGAAAAAGTTTAAAATTAGTTTAGCCGCGCAAATTTTAATCGGTCTTGTACTCGGTGTTATCGTAGGTGCTGTGTTCTTTGGTAATACAACTGCACAGTCTTACTTACAGCCACTTGGCGATATTTTCTTAAACTTAATTAAGATGATCGTAGTACCGATTATTATTTCGACACTGATCGTTGGTGTTGCCGGAACTGGTGATATGAAACAATTGGGTCGTCTTGGCGGTAAAACACTTATTTACTTCGAAGTTATTACAACAGTTGCGATTGTTGTTGGTTTATTAGCAGCAAACCTATTCCAACCAGGTGCTGGAATTGATATGAGTTCATTAGAGAAATCTGATATTTCTTCTTATGTACAAACAACGGAAGCTGAAGAAGACAAAAGCAAAATGCAAATTATTGTAGATATCGTTCCTAAAAACATTGTAAATGCAATGGCAGAAGGCGATATGCTAGCAATTATTTTCTTCTCTGTAATTTTCGGTTTAGGTGTAGCAGCAATTGGTGATCGCGGAAAACCAGTGCTCGCATTCTTCCAAGGTACCGCAGACGCCATGTTCTGGGTCACAAACTTAGTAATGAAGTTCGCACCAATTGGTGTATTTGCACTTATAGGTGTAACCGTTTCCAAATTCGGTGTAGAATCCCTAATACCATTAGGTAAATTGGCAATTTTAGTTTATGCAACAATGATTTTCTTCGTAATTGTTGTATTAGGTCTTACTGCCCGTATTTTCGGTATTAATATCTTTAAATTAATTCGTATGATTAAGGACGAGCTATTACTGGCTTATACGACTTCTTCATCAGAGACAGTATTACCTCGTATTATGTTGAAAACAGAAAAAATGGGGGCACCGAAAGATATCGTATCATTCGTAATCCCGACAGGTTATTCATTCAACTTAGACGGTTCTACTCTTTACCAGGCGATTGCAGCAATCTTCATTGCGCAAATGTACGGTATTGACCTTTCAATTATGGAACAGATTACATTAATGCTTGTATTAATGGTAACATCTAAAGGTATTGCAGGTGTTCCAGGGGTATCTTTCGTAGTACTTCTTGCAACATTAGGTTCTGTAGGTATTCCACTTGAAGGTTTAGCATTCATTGCAGGTATTGACCGTATTTTAGATATGGCCCGTACAGCTGTAAACGTAGTAGGTAACACATTGGCTGCACTTGTAATGGCAAAATGGGAAAAACGTTTCGACGAGAAGCAATTTGCTGAATACCAAGCTGCGAACTTAAAATAAAATTATAAAATGGCGTAGTGAACGATAACTTCACTACGCCATTTTTTATTTCACTACTTTTGCTAAATAAGCGCGGATCGATGCTTCCCCATTATGTAATGCTTCTTGTGCACGCTCTTCATCTTTTGCAACTTTTGCTTCTGCAGCTTCAATAATCTTTTCAACATCCTGCTGAGGGATGATAACGACCCCATCGCTATCACCTACTACATAATCGCCTGTTTGAACAGCCACATTGCCTACAGATACGGCTATGCCTACTGTCCCGCCACCGTGTTTATTGCCTGCTGCCACTGTTGTACCTAATGCAAATACCGGAAAATCAATTTCTTTTGCAGCTGCTATATCGCGAATAACCCCGTCCACGACAAAACCTTGTACACCGACACCTTGCGCCAGTTGCATAACAAAATCCCCTGCTACAGCGCGATTCGTATTGCCTTTAGCATCAATGACTAAAATTTCCCCTTTTTCAGCCTGACTGATTGCTTCTAGTACTGCGCCATTTTCCCCATCCGGCAGGCGGACCGTTCTTGCTTGTCCGGCAATTTTAAAGTGTTCGGCAAGCGGTTTAATTGCGGATGCTACATTCGTATGTCCCCCTGTTGCATCGGAAATCGCTGTCGTCGGTAATGCCCGTAAACGCTCTACCATCGATAAAGTCATATTCCCATCCCCTTTTCGCTATACTGTTACAAACCGTAAAAATTTGTAATTACAACAAGCATAAACGATATAACTTTTCCTTCGCAATATTTTTTAAAGTCGTTACAAATATACTTATATTGGGAATACTATTAATAAAAGGAGGGAACTATATTGAACAACTCGCTCATTGAAACGGTAACGGATGAAAGTGGGAAGAAAACTTATAAAATGAAGACCTTCGATATCCAAGTTACGGCCCGGCTGACAGGTGGTCTTGCCCCTACAATCACATATATGCATCGAGATAAAGACGTTACAGATGATATTCGTGCGATTCGCTTTCATTTTGAAAACCCGGCATCATATATCGAAGACTATGCTTCTTTCCAAAGAATGCTTTATGAAAGAGAACAGCGTGCAGTGAATGAACTCTACGAATCCATCAGTATGAAACCTAAAAATATGACGACTGGTAAACAGGTTTTATGGAGCTTTTTTGTCTTTGTGCTTATCATGACTCCAATTTTTATTATCGTTTGGACAAAATGAAAAAGACTGATTTCCGCTATCATACAGAAATCAGTCCTTTTTTTATTATTTTCGTAAATGACTTGTTTGTTCAAGCATATAACCGATACGTGCTACGACATCCTCAACTTGTGCAGGATTTTTCATTAAATCGTAATCGTTAATATCAATACGCAGTACTGGACATGCATTGAAGTTGTTAATCCAGTCTTCATAGCGTCCGTGCATTTCTTCCCAGTACGAATGAGGTGTTTGCTGTTCCATCTCGCGTCCACGTTCATGAATACGTCCAATCACATCATCAATTGGCCCTTCCAAATATACAAGTAAATCCGGATGCGGGAAATATGGTGTCATAACCATTGCATCAAATAGATTTGTATATGTTTCATAATCTGTCGGTGTCATTGTACCTTTGTCATAATGCATCTTCGCAAAAATACCTGTATCTTCGTAAATGGAACGGTCCTGTATAAAGCCCCCGCCATATTCAAAAATACGCTTCTGTTCTTTAAAACGTTCAGCAAGGAAATACACTTGCAAATGGAAGCTCCACTTTTCAAAATCATCATAAAATTTATCTAAATAAGGGTTTGTATCAACCTTTTCATATGAGGTACGGAAGTTTAAGCTATGTGATAACGCTTTTGTCATTGTTGATTTTCCGACACCGACTGTTCCTGCAATTGTAATCACTGCATTAGCAGGAATATTGTACTTCTCTCTTAAGTTCATTTCTGATGCAAACTCCTTTGTTGTAACTTTTCTTCTACTAATCGTAGTACGTACTGTAAATCTTCTTCATTTTTCACAAAATCAAGCTCATCTCCATTTAATGAGATGACAGGAATTTCTGGATGCATCTTTTCAAAATGTCCGATAAATTGATGATAATCGCCTGAAAGTTGTTCCATATATTCTCGTGAAATATTCTTTTCCATTTCACGACCGCGCATCGCGATCCGTTTCATTAATGTATCTAAGCTTGCATGTAAATAAATGACCATATTTGGCTTTGGCATATCAGCAGTTAAAATTCGGTAGATCGACTCGTACTTTTCATACTCTGTAGGCTTTAAAGTACGCTTTGCAAAGATCAAATTTTTAAATATATGATAATCAGCCACTACTGGCCCTTGTGCTCCAAGAATTTCATGAATATCAGATAATTGTTTATAGCGATTGCACAGGAAAAACATTTCCGTTTGGAAGCTCCATTCACTAATATCTTCATAGAACTTACCGAGAAATGGATTTTCATCTACAATCTCTTTTAATAAATGATAATCAAACGTTTGTGATACGGCCTTAGATAATGAGGTCTTCCCAACACCAATCGGACCTTCTACTGTTATAAATGGCACAGACATTAGAAGTGCTCCTTCTCTTTTTATAGTCAATGCTTTTAATTTTATCACAACGTTCTTTAGACAACAAAGCAAACTATTCTATTTTACCGAATTCGTGCATAGCCAATTTCTACTAATCAAATTGTGCCAGTGCTTGCTCCTGTAATTCGAATAACTTTTCACGCTGTTCCTCATAGTCAGCATTTATTTTTTCTTGCTGGGTAAATACCATTTCCTGAAAAGACTGTTCTTTTTCCATAAAATTTTGTTCGATTTGCTCATAGTTTTTCTCTGTTTTTTCGGATAAATCCTGCAATGCCTCGAATAACTGGTCATCCAGCTGGCTTTGTGAAGCAGCCTCATTGTCGATAAGGGTTTCGATGGCCTCATCACGCCTTTGTTCAAACCCGTGGCATCTCTCTTCAAACAGCTGTTCTGCATCCTCGAACTGCTGATTATATTTTATCAAGATGTCTGTTAGCTCCTGATGTAAATTATCGATTGCCCGTTCCATTGCCTCTGTCAGCCCTGAAGCGTGTGTAAATTGTGATAGTAGCTTTTGTTGCTCGTTATTGTAGGTTTGAAACTTTCTGCGTTCTTCTGCTTGTTTTTGCTCAAGAAGTTCCATCTTATTGACTTGATAGTTTTTCTTTTCCTCTTCAATAGCATTTTTAAAGTTTTCTAATATAACTTTTCTTTTGTTGGCGAATAACATTTCAATTTTCTCGATTGCTTGATCGCGATTTTGTTTAAGTTTGTTTTCTTCCTGTTCATGCTGCAGTGCAATGGCAGCCTTTTGCTGTTCATATTGCTTCTTCAATGTAAGAGCTACTTGCTGCTCATTTCTTTCAATCATCAACAATTTCTGTTCATACTCAATATCTAGATCAGCCAATGCTGTTTCAAAATAATCATTTGCTTCTTCCAAGGTTTGAAATGATTTCATTACTGTTCTCCTTCAAACTTTTCCTCCATCATAGCATGATTTATTTCTTGTCGCCCAACTATTCAATGGCATGCTAAACTAGGTTTTAAGGAGTGATAGATGAATGCTCGAAAATAAAGATCACCATTACATGCAAGAAGCATTGGAAGAAGCGAAAAAAGCTGCGGCCCTTGGAGAAGTACCGATCGGCGCAGTTATTGTATATAAAGATGAAATTATTGCACGTGCACATAATCTACGTGAAACAACCCAAAATGCACTGACACATGCGGAAAGCATGGCCATTCAGGAAGCATGCAGCAAAATAGGCAGCTGGCGTTTAGAAGAGACTACTTTATACGTTACACTTGAACCTTGCCCGATGTGTGCAGGAGCCATTTTACAGTCACGCGTACCACGGGTTGTTTACGGTGCACGTGATATAAAGGCAGGCTGTGTCGACTCATTATACCGTCTGCTCAATGACCCTCGATTTAATCATGAATGTACTGTAACGGAAGGTGTGATGGCGGAAGAGTGCGGACAAATTTTAACGGACTTTTTCAAAGCGCTTCGCGACCGTAAAAAAGCAGAAAAGTTAGCGAGAAAACAACAATCTGAAAAGTAAGGTGTATGAAATGAACAGATTTTCCATATCTCATGAGAAAACAAATTTATATACTTCTTTTCATACAAAAACGACGACACAGTACCGAATATATGTGTCGTCGTTTTATGATGTTTATTTTCATTAATCCATTTTAATAATAATGCGGGAATTATCGCCTGTTGCCAATAAGTCAAAGCCTTCATTAATTTCATCAAGTGTAATGATATTTGATAACAGCTGATCAACCGGCAATTTCCCTGACTTCATCATATGCAAATAGTGCGGAATATCTCTTAATGGCACACAGCTTCCAATATAAGAACCTTTTAGCGTCTTTTCTTCCGCTGTTAAAGTTACATAGGGGAAAGAAAATTGATGTTCAGGATGTGGCAGCCCTGTGGTCGTTGTCGTACCTCCGCGTTTTGTAATGGCATATGCCACTTCCATCGCAGGAACAACACCCGCTGTTTCGAAGGCATAATCAACACCGCCATTTGTATAGGCCTTCACCTGTTCCACTATATCCGCGTCTTTCGAATTAAAGACAGCTGTAGCCCCCAATTCCTTAGCCTGCTGCAGTTTCTTATCGTTAATATCGATGGCGATCACTTCTCTGGCACCTGCTGCGATAGCACCGAGCAGTGCACTTAACCCGATTCCACCTAAGCCGACAACTGCTACTGTTTTCCCAAGCTGGACTTTTGCTGTATTTACGACAGCCCCTACTCCTGTAATAACCGCACAACCAAAGAGCGCCAGTTTTTCAAACGGCAAGTCCTCTTCCACTTTTACGAGGGAATTTTGTGATACAACTGCATACTCCGAAAAAGCAGATACCCCGACATGATGACCGATCTTTTCATTCCCTGCATGTAAACGTACTCCACCACCGATTAAAGTTCCATCGCCATTTGCCTTTGCACCCGGTTCGCATAATGCCGGACGCCCCTCTGCACAAGGTACGCAATGCCCGCAGCTTGGCACAAATACGCAGATTACTTTATCTCCTTGCTTAAAATTCACAACACCAGGTCCTACTTCCTTCACGATACCGGCCGCTTCATGACCTAGTGCCATTGGTAAAGGTCGTGGACGGCTTCCGTTAATAACAGATAAATCGGAATGGCAAAGACTTGCCGCTTTAATCTGAATTAATACTTCGCCTTCTTGCGGTGCGTCTAATTCTATTTCCTCAATATGAATCGGCTTACTCTCTGCATACGGTTTTGTTACTCCGGATGAGCGTAATATGGCAGAACGAATTTTCATGATGATGTCCTCCTTAAATTAGCTTAATACCAATAAATTTTAAATCTGACATCCCTTCAATTGCATATCGTATTCCTTCCTTTCCGGTGCCGCTTTCCTTAACCCCGCCATATGGCATATGATCAAAGCGTCGTACCGAAGATTCATTAATCCATACGCCTCCAGTTTCCAGCTCATCGGCGAACTTAAGTGCGCGGTTAATATCCAAAGTAAACACACCTGCCTGTAATCCGTATTCCGAATCATTGGCAGCGGCCAGCACTTCATCTTCCTCGGTAAACGGTATGAGCGCAACCATCGGAGCAAACACTTCCATACAAACGACCTGCATGGACTTTGTGACATTTTCCAAAATTGTTGGCTCGAGCAATGTGCCAATTCTGTTCCCGCCTGTACGAATTGTTGCCCCTTGCGATACGGCTTCTTCAATCCAGCTTGCTGCACGAATTGCCGCTTCTTCTGTAATCATTGGGCCGAGCTGTGTTTTTTCTTCAGCAGGGTCCCCCATTACTAGCGCTTCCACTTTTTCCTGCAGTAATTGGGCAAACTGATCATAAACAGATTGCTCGACATATATTCGCTGAGCGGAAACACATGCCTGACCTGCAAATGTAAAACCGGACATCGTAATAGTAGAAGCCGCGTATTCTAAATCCGCATCCGCAAATATAATGTTCGGTGCATTGGAACCGAGTTCAAGTGTCACCGGCTTTTTCCCGGCCATTTCATGGATATGCCACCCTACTTTTCCGCTACCTGTAAAGGTTACCTTTTTAACAAAAGGATGCTTCACCAATGGCTCCACTAATTCAGTGCCAGGGCCTTGAAGTATATTCAGCGCTCCCTTTGGCAACCCAGCATCCTGCAATAACTCATAAAGTAAAATGGAAGACAGCGGCGTTTTCTCTGCCGGTTTCAAAACGACTGTATTTCCAACGGCAATCGCCGGAGCAATTTTATGCAAAGCTAAGTTTAACGGGAAATTGAATGGTGTAATAGCCGCAATGACACCTAAAGGGACACGTTTTGCAATACCAATTTGACGCTCGCCGCCAATTGCACTGTCCATCGGAATCTGATCTCCTGCCAACCGCTTTGCTTCTTCACTGGCAAACAGCAGCACTTGAATCGCTCGCGTGACTTCTCCCCGTGCTTCATTTATTGGTTTTCCTGCTTCTAAAGAAATGGTCTTCGCAAACTGCTCGCTCCGCTCTTCAAGCAACAATGAAGCATTACGTAAGATACGGCTGCGTTCATGTGCAGGCATTTTGCGCATCGTTGTAGTAAATGTTTGCTGAGCAACTTCAATTGCTTCATGAACATCTTCTATTGATGCACAAGCAATTGTTGCGATAACTTCCTGATTATAAGGGTTCATAACATCCATCGTCTTTTCTTCTTGAAGACGGTGCTCTCCATTGAGTACAGATCCTATTTTTTGCATACTCTTCCCTCCATTATGACAATGACACCCTAAGTAAGGCTTACTTAGGGTGCAAATTGATTATTCGTAATAGCCTTCTGTCGATTTGATAAAGGATTTAAATTGTTTGGAATCGTGTCCGAACCAAATTTCGGAATCATTGCGTGTAGCAAACTCTCGAATTCTTTCAACAGTAGAGTTGTAGCCTACTGAATCGTACAAAATTCCTGGTGGTTTAACGGGCGGACCGTAGCTGTCTGCTGTGTATAGTGCATCAGATGCAAGTAAAACATTTCCGTGACCCGGGAGTTCGATGTGCAAGCCCAGCATACCGTATGCATGTCCTGGACCAAAGTTCAAAATTTTAATGCCCTCTACTAGAGGCACTTCTTTCTCATGTGGTTTAATCGTACGCCAACGAAGTTCTTTTTGAATCCATGCCATGACATCGCCCCAAATATAGGCACCCATATCACGGGTCATCGCGAATGTTTTCATAACATTCGACAATTCTGTATCATGAACAATGATTTCTGCGTTTGTGAATAACTCCAGGCAACCTGCATGGTCTAAATGCAAATGTGAGGCAATGACGTATTTGATGTCTTCCGGACGAACTTTTAATTGTTCAAGGCGGTTGATCAAATAACATTCTTCACTTTGGAAGGCCGGGAAAAGCTGCTGAACCCCTTCAGGCCAACGCCCATCATCTCCCATTCCATCCGGGTTACAGCCTGTATCAAATAAAATTTTTCCTTCTGGGTGGTCAATCAATACTGCATAAACGGGAAACTCGACAAACTCGGCTGGCGGATTCGGATTATTGATGCTTGCTGGATTGTGCATGGCAATCATATAGTTCTTATCCATTTTCATTGTCCCTGTATCAAGCACATATACTTTTTTATTACACATCGTAATTCCTCCCATAATGTTTTTATTTTTTTACAAGACTTCTACTACTATCAGCATTGCAAGCGGAAATCCACCGTCACCACCTTTCAAATTTTATTATTTTAAGTCGGAATAATTGTGGCACGTGTAACCGTACGTTTTGCAGATTCATCCAATGCTTTTTTAATCTCTTCAAAACTGAAGCTTGCATCCAATAATGTTTCAAATGGATAGCGGTCGATATTGCGCTCCAGGAAATCAAGAGCTTTTTTTAAATACCACGGGTTATAGCGCAGAACCGGGATAATTTGAATTGCTTTACGTGTTAAATAACCGGGATCAAAAGCTACTGTTTGGCCAGGCGAAATATTGCCGATTACAATGTAGCGGCCGCCTGCACGAATATACTCCACACCTTCAGCAAAAGCCTGAGGGACACCTGCCACTTCCAGGGCAACATCCACACCTCTATTTCCTGTCAGATGCATAATTTGTGCAACGCGTTGTTCAACTGTAGGAAAGTCTGACATTAAAATTACTTCATCTGCACCAAATGCCTTTGCCTGATCCAAACGGCTTTCAACTCCATCTACGACGATAACTTTCAATTGTTTTTCTTTCGCGATTGCAATCGCATTTAAACCAAGTCCGCCCGCACCTTGTATGAGAATCGTTTCACCTGAGACAACATTTCCTTGCTCCAGTCCGAAATATACTTGTGATAAAGCACAGTTGGCGCTTGCTGCGACACTGTTTGATATATTATCTGGTACTTTATAAAAATACTGATCGGAATGAATATAATAATGCGTACCGAATGTCCCATGGAAATGAGGTGCTTCCTCTGTCGGCAAACGCCAGTACTTATAGGCATTTTCACATAAGTTAAATTGTCCATGCTGACAAGGCGGACATTTACGGCAAGTCAAAAAGTAAGCACTTACAATTCGGTCCCCGATTTTTACAGGAGTACCTGCGAAATCCGTTTCGACTCCTTCACCTAACGCATGGATTTCTCCTATCATCTCATGTCCTAATGCTCCACTGCGAATGACCGGATGATGTCCTTTCCATATATGCAGTTCGGAACCGCAAATATTCGTTTGAATGATTTTTACAATTACCGCTCCTTGTGCCGGCTCCACCAATGGATATTCTTTAAACACAAGTTCCAGCGGTGATGTCATTTCGGCAACTTTTCCCTTCGTCTCACACATGCGCTCACTCACCCTTCATTTTTCTGAAAATTGAATAGCTGCTATACAATTGAAGTATGCTCTACAGGATGTAATGTACGAATTAACTGTTGTACTTGAATCGCTTCTAGATGCAATAAATCATGAATAATTTTTTCTTTATGTGCCTCCTCTAAAGGCACTAAACTATTAAACTTATTAACAAAGTCATGTTCGGTTAATGCATTTTCCGGATCTCCTTTAGGAAATTGGCTTTGCACAATATCACTTGAACCATCCTGCCAATGAATTTTAATTTTTGCGCCCCATTCTTGAGGATATTGACTATTAATCTCTTCATCTACAGACACGACCAGCTTTTCCATCAGCTTTCGAATGCCTTGGTCCTGCAATGTATCCGCATTAAAGGCATCAAATCCTCCTTCTCCGGTCAATAGTGCTAAAGCAACACAAAACTGCATACTGAATTTCGCCGCATAGATTGTTTGCGGATTTTTTGCATCCGTAATGTCCAGCGCCACCTGATATGCTCCCACTTCCACTGACTTTATAAAATCGATGCCATTTTTCTCTACTTTTTTATGCAGTTCAAGCGCCAAGTCCATTGCAGCATGTGTATGACGGCAAGACGCATGAACTTTAAATGCATTTTCGGTAATTTTATATTGCTGACCTAATTTATCGGTCATTCGTGTTACATCGTACTGCTCGCTCATCGCTTCAAAGAATCCTCTGCGCCCTTCCAAAATGGCCTTGGCTCCAGTAAAACCTTGCTGTGCTAACATGGCACTTAAAATTCCATTCATCGCTGCTTTCCCAGGATGCAATTGCTTGCTCATAGCACCATCCTCGATAAATTCCCATAAACCCGCAGCTTGTGTGCCGGCAGAACCAAATGCTTGGACAATTTGTTCTTTGGATAATTCTAATAACTTTGCCACAGCTGCTGCCGCGCCGAATGTACCGCAAGTTGCCGTATTATGAAAATAGTAATAATGGGAAGGTGTCACCGTTTCCCCAACACGAAATGCCACTTCATAGCCAACAATAATCGCCTCAATCAATTGTTTACCGGATAAATTTTTCCACTCTGCAACAGCGATCGCTGCCGGCATAATAACAGTTGCTGCATGCACAATCGAGGCTTTATGAATATCATCGAGCTCTATGACATGACTTGCGCCGCCATTAATGAAAGCCGCATTTGTTATACTCGTTTTCAATCCTGTAACTGCCGTTGCCTGCTTTTCCCCGCCCAGTACTTGTACTACTTGTTCCATCATACGAACCGGTTCAGCTTCCTGACCTTTCAGTAAAGAAGAGTAATAGTCAACGATACATAGTTTTGTAAACTGCACAACATCCTGCGGTATATCCTCAAAACGAACATCCACAATGTATTGTGCCAACTGTTCACTTAATGTCATGAACATAATCCCTCCCTAACAGTTCTTCATTATGTTCTCCTAACAATGGTGCGGGGGTGCTAGGTGTTAAATCACAGTTTGAAATCGTAAGCGGAATTCTTGTTGCGTACATTTCCTTATCACGTATATGGGGGAGACGAACAATGAGATTATTTTCTATTTGCTGCGGATCTATAAGTACATCTTTCATTGTTTTCACTTGGGCTACCGGTACACCGCCAGCTTCCAGTGCTTGAATGAGTACCACGCTTTTTTCCGTCTTTGTGATCTGTTCAATTTCCTCACTAAGCAACGAACGGTTTTTAACACGTTCTTCGTTTGTCCGGTATCGGGTATCTTCAAGCCATTCACGTTTTTGCAATACTTCGCAAAGCTTTTCAAATAATTTATTATTCGAAATGCCGATCATGATGGCACCATCTGCAGTTCGAAAAGCCCCATAAGGCGCGAATGCCCCATGATTAGAGCCAAGTTTTTCGGGATTTTCACCTGTTAGCTTTGTTGAAAGCAAATGATAGTTCGCCCAAAATACTCCTGTTTCATACAAAGAGGTTGAAACAATGCTACCTTCATCTGTTTTGTGGCGCTGTAAAATGGCTGATACAACTCCAAGCGCTCCCCACATAGCGCTTCCCTGATCAATTAAAGACACTGGAACCCTTGCTAAATCGGTACTTCCTGTAATACTCATAATGCCTGTTTCCGCTTGCATAATGGCATCATAGCCCGGGTACGATTTTTTCGGACCGTTTTGGCCATATGCAGATAGTGAACAATAGATTAGCTTCGGATTGATGTTTTTAACCGCTTCATAATCAATTCCAAGTTTTTGCGCTACACCTAACCTGTAATTTTCCACGAAGACATCAGCGGTTTTTATGAGTTCCATTAACTTTTTACGGTCGTATTCCTCTTTTATATTAAGAGTGACCGATTTTTTTTGCCTGTTAATATTCAAAAAATATACGCCATCTTCCTGAAATTTAGGCTCCATCTTTCTGGCCTCGTCACCGCTCATCTTTTCTACTTTGATTACTTCTGCTCCTAAATCGGCTAAAATCATTGTTAATGTCGGCCCTGAAATATTTGTTGTCATATCAAGAACACGGATTCCTTGCAATGGTTTCAATTTCAGCCCCCCTTAAACTAAGCTATAAGCGAAATTTGCCACATCCTTTAATTTTTCCAGACGGATATTTGTTTTTACTTCCATCGATTCAAACAGCTCTACCACTTTCTCTGTTGCTACATTTCCTGTAGCTCCAGGTGAAAACGGACATCCGCCAAGTCCAGCAATCGAACTATCAAACTTTTCAATTCCTGCGTTTAATGCCGCAACAATATTTGCATAGGCAAAACCGTTTGTATCATGGAAATGAGCCACAAATGTAGTGTTCGGGAAATCTCTTTTCAATGCACTGAACCGTTCATGCACAATGCGCGGATTTGCCTGTCCATTTGTATCTCCGATGGAAATTTCGTCAGCCCCATCATTTACAAATTGCGCTACGACCCGTTTTACTTGGTCATAGGAGATAGCGCCCTCATACGGACAACTAAAACACATCGACACATAACCCCGAATAAACTTTTGCTGCGCTTTTGCATGCCGGAACATTTCGCTGCACTCCGCCAAAGAATCTTCAATGGAACGCTTAATATTTTTTTGGTTGAATGTCTCACTGGCCCCTACAAATACCGCAATCTGCGGCACACCTGCATCAATTGCCCTTTCCAACGCCTTCATATTTGGGGTTAAAGCAATATATTCCATCCCCAGTTCATTGCAAAATGCCGTAATTTCCTGTGCATCTGCCATTTGGGGAACAATTTTCGGATGGACAAATGAAGCCGTTTCAATACGCTGGAAACCTGCTTCATATAATTGCTTGATTAATTGTTTCTTTTCTTCTGTTGGTACAAAGCGTGATTCATTTTGTAAACCGTCGCGTGGACCTACTTCAATAATTTCAACTTGCTCTGGAAAGTGCATGATTTTCACCTCAATAAGATTTTGGAAGTTTTAATATATGTTCTCCGACGTATGATAATATCAAGTTCGTTGATATTGGTGCTACTTGATAGAGACGTGTCTCTTTAAATTTCCGTTCAATATCATATTCTGCCGCAAAGCCAAAGCCGCCATATGTTTGAATCGCTACATTGGCTGCCTCCCATGATGCATCTGCAGCAAGTAACTTCGCCATATTGGCCTCTGCCCCGCAAGCTTGCTGACGATCATAAAGTTCCGCCGCTTTTATGCGCATTAAGTCCGCTGCTTCAATATGAATATGCGCCTGGGCAATTGGAAACTGTATCCCCTGGTTTTGGCCGATCGGACGATCAAAAACAACGCGTTCTTTTGCATAATTCGTTGCCCGTTCGATAAACCAGCGACCATCACCGATACATTCCGCAGCAATTAAAATCCGTTCAGCATTCATTCCGTCCAAAATATAGCGGAATCCTTTTCCTTCTTCGCCAATCAGATTTTCTACGGGTACCTTTAAATTGTCGATAAATAATTCCGTTGTCGCATGGTTCATCATCGTTTTGATCGGGCGTATTTCTAATCCATTTCCAACTGCTTCATTCAGATCAACAATTAGCACGGACAGGCCTTCACTCTTTTTAACGCATTGATCTTTCGGCGTTGTACGCACTAGTAGAATCATTAAATCCGAATGTTCCGCACGGGAAATGAATACCTTTTGACCATTCACAATATAATGGTCGCCATCGCGTCTCGCAAATGTTTTTAAGTTTGTTGTATCCGTACCAGTATTAGGTTCCGTCACTCCAAATGCTTGTAAACGAAGCGACCCGTCCGCAATCTTCGGCAAATATTTTTCCTTTTGTGCAGGAGAACCATGCCGTAAAATTGTTCCCATCGTATACATTTGTGCATGACATGCGCCGGCGTTCCCGCCTGAACGATTAATCTCTTCTAAAATTACAGATGCCTCCAGTATTCCTAAACCGGAACCACCATATTGTTCTGGTATTAAAGCCCCTAAAAAGCCCGCCTGAGTAATTGCCTCCACAAATTCGGTCGGGTAACCGTCAACCTCATCCAACTTACGCCAATACTCACCATCAAATCGTTTGCAAACTGCTCTTACACCTTCACGAAGTTCTTCTAAAAATGCCAGATTCTCTGTTAACATCATATGAGATCCTCCTACCGTCCGATAAAATTAGGTTTTCTTTTTTCGTTGAAGGCTAAAATACCTTCCATTCGATCCTCAGAAGCGATAACCTCGTTGTATGTTTCGATTTCAATCCGAAATGCCTCAGATGCTTCCAATGAGCTGATTTCTGCTACTTTTTTTACCCCTTGAACTCCTAATGGTGCATTGCCTGCGATTTTTTCAGCTAACTCAATTGCGGAACTCATTACTTCTTCTGATTCGACAACTCGATTAAATAACCCTGCGTTGTGTGCTTCTTCTGCCGAAACAATTCGCCCTGTAAACAGCCATTCTTTTGCAATATGGAGCGGTACACGTTTTGGCAGTAATCGTGCCCCACCTCCGCCCGGCATAATACCTCGAGTGACCTCAGTTAGGCCAACTTTTGCATTTTTACCAGCTACGATTAAATCTGTATTCAATGCAAGTTCAAACCCTCCTGCTAGCGTATAGCCATTGATCGCAGCAATGGTAGGTTGTTTGCAATTGGCTACTGCCTGGAACATTTGTTCAAATAAATGATGCTGCTCTGTCCATTCTGCCTCGTTCATCCCTTTACGCTCTTTTAAATCAGCGCCTGAACAAAAGGCATCTTCAGTAGAGGAAGTTAAAATAACGACGCGAACCGGCTGCTCATTGAATGACTGAAACACAGATAACAGCTGCTTCGCCATTTCTGTATTAAATGCATGGCGCATTTCCGGTCGGTTTAACGTAACAATCGCAATTTTTTCTTCATATTCATATGAAACTTGAATAAATTCCATTCATTCACTTCCCTTTCTGCGAGATTGCTTGATCAATCAATGGCTTCATAATATTTGGTGCAAACTCCTTTTTATAGATCATCATCGTGCGCTTAAAGTGAATGACAACTTGCCCGTCCTGATTGTAGCCGGTTGTTTTCACTTCGATAATTCCTACATTGTTTCGCTTAGCACTTTCTCTTTTTGATACGATTTCTGTGAAAGAGTAAATTGTATCTCCTTCGAAAACCGGGTGTGGGAGCCGTACTTCATCCCACCCCAGATTGGCCATTACATTTTGGGAAATATCTGAAACGGACTGCCCTGTTACTAATGCAATTGTAAATGCAGAATTCACAATCGGTTTTTGAAACTCTGTCTGCTTTGCATAATGATGATCAAAATGAATAGGATTTGTATTTTGTGTCAGCTGTGTAAACCAGCTATTATCGGTCTGCGAAACTGTCCTGCCTAACGCATGTGCAATTATATCGCCTACTTCAAAGTCTTCATAAAACCGTCCATGCCATCCAATTTGAATTTGTTGTTCCATGACAACATCCCCCTTTAAAGTTTGCATAGTTTTTCTGTATATTGTATATTGGATCCAAAATACAACACATAATGAGGTGTTTTTTTATGAAATTTGATCATGATTTAACAGCCGAAACATTACCCTCGAAAATTTACCGGATTCTGCGCGAAGCAATTATAAAAGGGCAGCTGCAGCCAGGCGAACGCCTTGTACAGGATGAACTGGCCAAGACATTAAACGTGAGCCGAATGCCAATCCGGGAAGCGATAAAACAATTGGCTGCTGAAGGCTACGTCACAGTTGAACCGCATAAAGGGGCTATCGTCAAACAATTTACAATACACGAACTGGAAGAGATCTATTTTTTACGGGCAAAGTTTGAACCTATGGCGGCTGCCGAAAGTTTGAAATCGATGTCACCACAATTAGTAACTCAATTGCGTGAGCTTAACGAGAAAATGAAGAAAACGGATGATACAGACGAATATATTCAACTTAATATTGAATTTCATCACCTGTTAATAAAAGATTGTCCTTGGGGGAAATTAAATAATATTATTGAAAATTTGTGGACCGGTTTCCCTCAGCAAACACCACATCTTTTACCTAACCAAATCGCCACTTCCATCAATGAACATGAATTAATGGTGGAAGCTTTGGCTAACAATAACATCGAGCTTACATGCCAATTGCTTGAACAACATATTACACGTGCAAAATATGATGTTCTTAATAACTTTATTCAATAAATTCTATTAATCTTTAAATATTGTATCCAATATCCTATTTTCTCGAATATAACAAAATATTCTCGTTTTGTAAAACAAATTACTAAATTTTCTGAAATATTTTTAACGCAGAACAGAAAAAAAGTGTGTTGAAATTGTTCATTCAACACACTTTTTAATTTATATAAAATTATTTTACAGTAATGACTTCTAGGCCACCCATGTATGGACGTAACACTTCTGGAATAACAACAGAACCGTCTTCTTGTTGATAGTTTTCCAGGATTGCTGCTACTGTACGGCCAATTGCCAGACCTGAACCGTTTAACGTGTGAACGAATTCCGGTTTTGCTCCTGCTTCACGACGGAAACGGATATTGGCACGACGCGCTTGGAAATCTTCGAAGTTTGAACATGAAGAAATTTCGCGGTACATGTTTTGCGCAGGAATCCATACTTCTAAATCGTATTTCTTCGCAGCTGTGAAACCTAAATCTGCTGTACACATTTTTAATTTGCGGTATGGTAAACCTAATAGTTGTAATACCTTTTCAGCATGACCAGTTAAAAGTTCAAGTTGCTCATAAGATTCTTCCGGTTTAACAAAGCGTACTAATTCTACTTTGTTGAACTGGTGCTGACGGATCAGTCCACGTGTATCACGACCTGCAGATCCTGCTTCTGAACGGAAGTTAGCACTGAATGCAGAGAAAGCCTGCGGAAGCATATCTGCTGATAAAATTTCATCACGGTAGTAGTTTGTTACCGGAACTTCAGCAGTTGGAATCAGGTAATAATCCATTTCATCTTCTTCACGAACTAATTTAAATACATCTTCTTCAAACTTTGGTAATTGGCCTGTACCTGTCAGTGAATCGCGGTTAACGATTTGCGGTGGCAGCATTTCTGTATAGCCATGCTCATCTGAATGAAGGTCCATCATGAAGTTCAGTAAAGCACGCTCTAAACGTGCACCTAAACCTTTATAGAATAAGAAACGGCTTCCCGTAACTTTAGCTCCGCGCTCAAAATCCACGATATCTAAATCTTTTGCGATATCCCAGTGTGCTTTCGTTTCAAAATCAAACGCCGGTACATCGCCCCAAGTGTATTCTTCCACATTGTCATCTTCTTCTGTGCCAACAGGTACTGATTCGTGCGGGATATTCGGCAAACGCATCATCATATTTTTAAATTCTTCTTCAATTGCGTTTAACTCAGCATCCAATGCTTTAATTTCATCGCCTACTTCACGCATACGTGCAATCACTTCTGTTGCATCTTCTTTGTTGCGCTTCATAACAGAAATTTGTTCAGACACTTTATTGCGCTCTGCTTTCAATACTTCTGTTTTAGCGATTAATTCACGACGCTTTGTATCTAAGTTTTCAAAGTTATCGAGATTCCCTAAATCCTCATTACGTGTAAGAAGCATACGTTTTACTTCTTCAAAATTGTCGCGGACGCGTTTAATATCTAACATAATTTTTTCCTCCTAGAATTTATGAAATGATGATCTTGAGCACTTTAACGCGTTAATGTATTAGCGGAATAAATACAAAAAAGCCCTCAATCCCTATGAAAGGGACGAGAGCTACCCGCGTTGCCACCCTAATTGAATAGAAAAATCTATTCCTCTTAACAATTAACGACTTTGGTAAGCCGGCTTCCACCTACTATTATTTCGGAAAAAGCATCTCAAGGACGGATTCACAAGTGTTTTTATCAGCTCCCACCGACCGCTGACTCTCTAAAAAAAACGTGCTTGCTACTACTTCCTATCATCGAATTCATTTATAAATTTAACCATACTGTACTATAAAACCATATACATTTGCAAGTTCCTATGAAAACGTTCACTAATTTTCTACATCATGCTATACTTTTCTGACACTATCAACATTAGTTAAAAGTGAAATTTCAATAAGGTTACATAAGGAGGAAGTAAAGTGCTTTTCTTTCAGCTTCATAAGGACCATACAATTCCACTATATGAACAACTGTATATCGGCATAAAAAATGCAATTACCAACAACCAGCTCGCTGTTGGTGTACGTCTCCCTTCCAAAAGAGAACTTGCAGATTTTTTCAATATAAGTCAAACTACCGTCGAACTTGCATATTCACAGCTGTTGGCGGAAGGCTATATTATGTCAAAACCGCGTGTCGGTTATTTTGTTGAAGAGATCGATTCATTACCTTACCGCCAAAGTGAAACAGCAAACAATGAAATAAAAAAAACAGCGAAAACTACGGAATATAAAATTGATTTCTCTTCTGCAAAAATTGATGAGGAAGCTTTTCCTTTTACAATATGGAGAAAATACGCAAAAGACGTGCTCGATAGGCCGTTCAAACATTTACTTCAGACAGGAGAACGCCAAGGAGAGCTTGCATTGCGTATTGAGATTGCGAACTATTTACACCAATCACGTGGCATCGAATGCCAGCCAGAGCAAATCGTCATTGGATCCGGTACTGAGCAGTTACTGCCCATGATTTTAAAAATTTTAGATGCTGATTCTAAGCTTGCCTTTGAAAATCCAGGCTATTCACCTATTCCCCGTCATCAATTAGGGCAACTCGCCATTCCGATTTCTGTTGATACAGATGGTATTGTAGTGGAGGAATTACAGAAATCAAATGCAAATGTCGTTTACATTACACCTTCACATCAATTCCCGACAGGTGCGGTTCTTTCAGCCAACCGTCGCACACAATTATTAAATTGGGCTGCTAAAACACCGGACCGCTTTATAATCGAAGATGATTACGACAGCGAATTTCGCTATATTGGAAAGCCCATACCCGCACTCAGAGGGCTTGATGCCAATGACCGGGTCATTTATTTAAGTACTTTTACGAAATCTCTGATGCCATCCTTGCGTGTTGCCTTTTTCGTCTTGCCGCCAACACTTGTTCAGCGCTATCAGGAACATTTTAATTACTATTCTTCTACTGTTCCTCGTTTTGAACAGCATATTTTAGCGAATTTTATGAAGGACGGACACTTTGCCAAACATTTAAATCGGATGCGTAAAATTTACCGTAAAAAACATGATAAATGTATTGAAGTCTTTTCAAATCATTACTCTCAAATAACAATATCCGGAGACGCTGCCGGTACGAACATCCTTGTTGCATTCCGTCATGAGAAATCTGAACGGGAACTGCAACAGATTGCACGTGAACACGGGATTCATATTTTACCGTTGTCAAATTATTATTTAACAGAGCAGCATTATTCACATAGAACATTTTTATTAGGGTTTGGCAATTTACAGCTTACAGATATTGAGCCGAACATTCATCAGTTAATGGACATTTGGGGAATTTCTAAAAGGTAAAGAGACGTTCCATATAGGAACATCTCTTTATGTTGAAATAATATTAATCCGGTATTGTTCAACCCAATCATGCAATTGTATAAAGTATGCAATGAGTTGCGGTCCTGCCATTAACTGGCCAAACCAAGGTATATGAAATGATTGACCGTTTGTAGCTAATAATCGTTCTAACTGCTCCTTCTCGAATAATTCATGAAGAACGGAGTGTTTCTGCCGTAAAATTTGCTCCAGCCGGTTGTGGACGAGTTCTGTATATTTAGGATGGTACGTTTTCGGATACGGGTTTTTCTTACGTTCCACAACTTCCTTCGGTAAAAGGTCCTGAAACGCTTTTCGTAAAATCCCCTTTTCCATGCCGCCGCTGTTTTTCATTTCCCAAGGAATATTCCATACGTATTCGATTATTGTATGATCGGCAAACGGTACACGAACTTCCATACTTGCACCCATTGTCATCCGGTCATTTCTTTCCAATAATGTCTGCATAAAGAACTGGTTATTTAAATAAAACAGCTGCTGGCGTTCCTGCTCTTCTTTAGTCCCTATAAATGACGGCATCCCCTTTACCGCCTCTTCATAGGTGCTTTGCATAAACTGCGGTAACTGCAGACGTTTTTGCCAATCTGATTTAAATAACTGTTCACGTTCCTTTGTAGAACGAAGCCATGGGAAAATCGTGTCTCTTTTCCCTTCATAAAACCATGGATAACCGCCAAAAACTTCGTCAGCACATTCACCCGACAGCGCTACAGTATGTTCTTTTTTCATTTCTTTGCAGAATAAATAAAATGAGCTATCAATATCGGCCATACTCGGCATGTCTTTTAAGCGCATTGCCTGTTCTAAAGCATCTACTAACTCTTGTTGGGTCAGCGTCACTTGGCGGTGCTTTGTCTGAAATGCCTGTTGCATTTTCCCGATCCAGTATTCATCCTGTGACGTTTGAAATGAGTTTTTCGTGAAGTGATAGTCATTTTCTTCAAATGCTACAGAATAAGTCGACAATGTTTTCTGCTCTTTTGCTAGATGTTGTGCTGCAACCGCCGTAATGATACTTGAATCGAGTCCACCTGAAAGCATTGTGCTTAGCGGTACATCACTTATTAACTGACGAATAATTGCATTTGTTACGAGCTCCCGGACATTTTCAATTGTTTCTGCCTCTGAATGCTCATGTTGTTTACTTTCGATATCCCAGTACTGCCAGCTTTTTCTGAAACCGCTGCGCACCATCATTGCGTATGCGGGCTTAACTTCCTTAATTCCTTTAAATATGGCATGCCCCACAATACGTGATGGACCAAGACTGAATAAAGCAGCAAGTCCTTCTGCATCCACTTCCGTCTTTACAGCAGGATGTGCCAATATCCCTTTTATTTCTGAGCTGAACAAAAGCCCATCCGGAAGCTCATAATAAAACAACGGCTTTACCCCTAGCCGGTCACGACATAGAAATAACGACTGCTCTTCCTCGTTCCATACCGCAAAAGCAAAGATCCCATTTAAATACTCCATACAGCGCTCTTTCCATTCAACATATGCCATTAAAATAACTTCTGTATCGGATGTCGTATAAAAGGAATGCCCTAAATTTTTAAGCTGTTCACGCAACTCGTTTGCATTGTAAACTTCGCCATTATATACGATGGTCAAATCGCCGCGAGTCATCGGCTGATTACCTGTCACTAAATCAATGATTGCAAGCCGTTTATGGCCGAGTAAAGCATGTTTGCTTATAAAGTACCCTTCACTATCCGGACCTCGATGTAAAAGCGTCCTCGTCATTTTTTTTATCATTGCTTCTTCATTTACTAAGTGAGTCGAATAGTCAATCCAACCAGATATTCCACACATAATTAATCCCTCCATGTATCAATGTATGTTTTGCATGGTTTATCGACAAATTGTCCCATTCGAAAAAATGATTTTAGACGAAAAAAAAGCTTTTCTACAAGTAATTACTTATAGAAAAGCCCATTCATTATTTAATTAAGTTACCTGCAAATCCAAATACACCATTCCATAAATTACCGAAAAAGCTTCCGATACCTTGGAACATCAATGAGATTTTACCTGCACGTTCTACCGCTTCTGTCGTTACGACATCTGCTGTAATAGGATTGCCGTCAATATAGCCGAAATCCACACCTTCTTTAGGTGCAAGTACAGCCTGGCCTACTACTTGGTCTTTCTCAATTCCTGCTTCAAGTTCTTTCTTGTCTAATGTCAATGTCGGAACGTATGAATCTTTTTCGCTCGTCTTAACCATTACAGAAACCGGTTCTTTTACACCGATTTTGACAGAGTCCTCTTTTCCTTTAATAACAGGGATTGATTTTTGATCTTCAAATACATAGTTACCCGGAAGAAGTTCTACTTTTGAAAATTGACCAAATCCATAATCGAATAACTTCGCTGTCGCATCAAAACGTGCTTTATAAGAGCCAACACCTTTTGAATCCACTGCTTTCATTACTACCGCGATTAAACGTGTATCACCGCGTTTAGCTGTACCTGTAAACGTATGTCCGGCAAAATCAGTTGTTCCTGTTTTTAAGCCGTCTACGCCTTCATATTCATAAACAAGACCTGGTAGCATGAAGTTCCAGTTGGACATGCTAATTGCATCCGAAGTTCCTTCACGGAATACTTTCTTCGGAATTTTTGCTGTTTCTAACATGTCAGGATGATCTTTTAATAAGTTGTACGCCAATTTCGCTACAGAACGGGCCGGCATTACGTTTTCATCCTTTTCTCCAGTACCTTCTGGATGCATGCCTTGTAAATCGGCATTATTCAAACCTGTTGCGTTTACAAATTTATAATTTTCTAAGCCAAGTTCTTCTGCTTTTTTATCCATCAATTTCAGGAATTCTTTTTCTGTACCTGCAATTGTTTCAGCAATTGCAATTGTAGCAGCATTTGCAGAATAGATTGCCATTGCTTCATATAACTCTCTAATCGTATACGTACCATCAGCACGTAACGGCACATTACTTAATAAACGGTTTTGGGAAACTTTATATGTATACTCTGATACATTATATTGCTGATCCCATGAAATTGAGCCTTCTTCTATTGCATCAAGTAATAGATACTCTGTCATCATTTTTGTCATACTTGCAATACCTAAAGCTGTCTCTGCGTTTTGCTCATATAAAATTTTTCCTGTGTCTGCATCAATTAAAATTGCTGCATCTACCGTTAATCCCAAATCCGTTGCTGCGTTCGTCTTAGCAGGTGTCATCGCCAGCATGCTAAGTATTAAAATCGGGATTAAGACAATGCTTAATACCGTTTGCTTTCTTACCTTCTTCACAAAGCTACCTCCAATTTTTATTCTTGTCTAACGTCATTTTATCATACATAAGTAGTTGTATGTGACCTTCTGTTAATAAAAAAACGTTACTATCTTCAATTTGACGATAGTAACGTTTGAAAGTTTCCTAGTAATTATTGTAAAGAGTAGTTTGGTGATTCCTTCGTAATTTGTACATCATGTGGATGTGATTCACGTAAGCCTGCGCCCGACATTTTAATGAACTGTGATTTTTCACGTAAATGTTCTAAATCCGGTGCACCGCAGTAACCCATTCCGGCACGTACACCACCAACTAATTGGTGAATTGTATCTGCTAAAGGTCCTTTGTATGGTAAACGTCCTTCAATTCCTTCTGGTACAAGCTTTTTCGCATCTTCTTGGAAGTAACGGTCTTTAGAACCTTTTTCCATTGCACCTAGTGAACCCATTCCGCGGTACACTTTAAAGCGACGTCCTTGGAAAATTTCTGTTTCACCTGGAGATTCAGATGTTCCTGCTAATAATGAACCTAGCATTACAGTATGTCCACCTGCAGCTAATGCTTTTACGATATCGCCTGAATACTTGATACCGCCATCCGCAATAATTGTTTTACCTAGTTCACGGGCAACTGATGCTGCATCGTAAACAGCTGTAATTTGTGGTACACCAACACCTGCAACAACACGAGTTGTACAAATAGAACCTGGTCCGATTCCTACTTTTACAACATCGGCACCAGCTTCAAATAATGCACGTGTCCCTTCAGCTGTTGCAACATTCCCTGCAATAATATCCAAGTCCGGGTAAGCTGCACGAATGTCTTTAATTGTATTTAAAACGCCTTGAGAATGACCATGTGCTGTATCAATTACAACGATGTCCACTTGCGCTTCGACTAGCTTGGCAATACGCATCATTGTATCTTTAGAAACACCAACTGCTGCTCCTACAACTAAACGGCCATGGCTGTCTTTTGCTGCATTCGGGAATTCGATTACTTTTTCGATATCTTTGATTGTGATTAAGCCAGTTAATTTTCCTGCTTCATCAACAATCGGTAATTTTTCAATTTTATACTGTTGAAGAATTTTTTCAGCATCTTCTAAAGTTGTCCCAACAGGAGCAATGATTAAATCTTCTTTTGTCATTACATCATCAATTTTTAATGAGTAATCTGAAATGAAGCGTAAATCACGGTTAGTAATAATACCAACTAACTTCTGATCTTCCATGTTATTTACAATAGGGACACCTGAAATGCGGTATTTGCCCATTAAATGCTCTGCATCGAAAACTTGATGTTCTGGTGTAAGGAAGAAAGGATTTGTAATAACGCCATTTTCAGAGCGTTTTACTTTTTCAACTTCTTCTGCTTGTTCATCAATACTCATATTTTTATGAATAATACCAATTCCACCTTGTCGAGCCATAGCAATTGCCATTTTCGATTCGGTTACAGTATCCATACCTGCAGAGATTAATGGAATGTTTAACTTAATGTTGTCAGTTAGATTTACAGATAAATTAACATCTTTCGGTAACACTTCAGAGTGTCCTGGCACTAATAGTACATCATCAAATGTTAAACCTTCTTTAGCAAATTTTGTTTCCCACATTGTTAAGAATGCCTCCTATTTAGAAAAGAATATTATTGTAAGGTTAACTCCGAGGGACATCACTGTCAAGATTCTTTAAAAAGTAAAATAATTCGGAATATTATATTATTAGTGTTTTTCTTCTTAAGGAAAGAAAATAAGTATTTTATAACAAAAAACCCACTGATTTCTCAGTGGGTTTACATGTGCGAAGCGACGTCCTACTCTCACAGGGGGAAGCCCCCAACTACCATCGGCGCTAAAGAGCTTAACTTCCGTGTTCGGTATGGGAACGGGTGTGACCTCTTTGCCATCATCACTTCACTATAGTGGGCTTTAAAAACCCTTGAAAAGAATTTTCATTCTTTCAAAACTGGATAAACGTTTCATTGAGTTATGCAATAAAATGTGGTTAAGTCCTCGACCGATTAGTATTCGTCAGCTGCATGCGTCACCGCACTTCCACCTCGAACCTATCTACCTGATCGTCTTTCAGGGGTCTTACTTACTTGCGTAATGGGAAATCTCATCTTGAGGGGGGCTTCATGCTTAGATGCTTTCAGCACTTATCCCGTCCATACATAGCTACCCAGCGATGCCTTTGGCAAGACAACTGGTACACCAGCGGTATGTCCATCCCGGTCCTCTCGTACTAAGGACAGCTCCTCTCAAATTTCCTACGCCCACGACGGATAGGGACCGAACTGTCTCACGACGTTCTGAACCCAGCTCGCGTACCGCTTTAATGGGCGAACAGCCCAACCCTTGGGACCGACTACAGCCCCAGGATGCGATGAGCCGACATCGAGGTGCCAAACCTCCCCGTCGATGTGGACTCTTGGGGGAGATAAGCCTGTTATCCCCGGGGTAGCTTTTATCCGTTGAGCGATGGCCCTTCCATGCGGAACCACCGGATCACTAAGCCCGTCTTTCGACCCTGCTCGACTTGTAGGTCTCGCAGTCAAGCTCCCTTATGCCTTTACACTCTACGAATGATTTCCAACCATTCTGAGGGAACCTTTGGGCGCCTCCGTTACTCTTTAGGAGGCGACCGCCCCAGTCAAACTGTCCGCCTGACACTGTCTCCTACCCCGCTAAGGGGCATGGGTTAGAAGTTCAATACAACCAGGGTAGTATCCCACCGACGCCTCCTTCGAAGCTGGCGCTCCGAGATCTCTGGCTCCTACCTATCCTGTACAAGTTGTACCAAAATTCAATATCAGGCTACAGTAAAGCTCCACGGGGTCTTTCCGTCCTGTCGCGGGTAACCTGCATCTTCACAGGTACTATAATTTCACCGAGTCTCTCGTTGAGACAGTGCCCAGATCGTTACGCCTTTCGTGCGGGTCGGAACTTACCCGACAAGGAATTTCGCTACCTTAGGACCGTTATAGTTACGGCCGCCGTTTACTGGGGCTTCAATTCACAGCTTCGCTTGCGCTAACCGCTCCTCTTAACCTTCCAGCACCGGGCAGGCGTCAGCCCCTATACGTCACCTTACGGTTTTGCAGAGACCTGTGTTTTTGCTAAACAGTCGCCTGGGCCTATTCACTGCGGCTTCTCTAGGCTATGCACCCAAAGAAGCACCCCTTCTCCCGAAGTTACGGGGTCATTTTGCCGAGTTCCTTAACGAGAGTTCTCTCGCACACCTTAGGATTCTCTCCTCGACTACCTGTGTCGGTTTGCGGTACGGGCACCTCTCACCTCGATAGAGGCTTTTCTTGGCAGTGTGAAATCAGGAACTTCGCTCATACGAGCTCGTCATCACAGCTCAACGTTAGAGTATGCGGATTTGCCTACATACACGCCTTACTGCTTGAACACGCGCAACCAACGGCGTGCTTACCCTATCCTACTGCGTCCCCCCATTTCTCAAACGGTGAGGAGGTGGTACAGGAATATCAACCTGTTGTCCATCGCCTACGCCTATCGGCCTCGGCTTAGGTCCCGACTAACCCTGAGCGGACGAGCCTTCCTCAGGAAACCTTAGTCATACGGTGCATGGGATTCTCACCCATGTTTCGCTACTCATACCGGCATTCTCACTTCTAACCGCTCCACCAGTCCTTCCGGTCTGACTTCAACGCTGTTAGAACGCTCTCCTACCACGCATACTCAAAGTATGCATCCACAGCTTCGGTGAATCGTTTAGCCCCGATACATTTTCGGCGCAGCGTCACTCGACCAGTGAGCTATTACGCACTCTTTAAATGATGGCTGCTTCTAAGCCAACATCCTGGTTGTCTAAGCAACGCCACATCCTTTTCCACTTAACGATTACTTGGGGACCTTAGCTGGTGGTCTGGGCTGTTTCCCTCTTGACTACGGATCTTATCACTCGCAGTCTGACTCCCGTGTATAAATATCCGGCATTCGGAGTTTGTCTGAATTCGGTAAAGCGAGATGCCCCCCTAGTCCAAACAGTGCTCTACCTCCGGTATTCTCAATCACGAGGCTAGCCCTAAAGCTATTTCGGAGAGAACCAGCTATCTCCAGGTTCGATTGGAATTTCTCCGCTACCCACACCTCATCCCCGCACTTTTCAACGTGCGTGGGTTCGGGCCTCCAGTGAGTGTTACCTCACCTTCACCCTGGACATGGGTAGATCACCTGGTTTCGGGTCTACGACCACGTACTAATTCGCCCTATTCAGACTCGCTTTCGCTGCGGCTCCGTCTTCTCAACTTAACCTCGCACGTAATCGTAACTCGCCGGTTCATTCTACAAAAGGCACGCTATCACCCATTAACGGGCTCTAACTACTTGTAGGCACACGGTTTCAGGATCTATTTCACTCCCCTTCCGGGGTGCTTTTCACCTTTCCCTCACGGTACTGGTTCACTATCGGTCACTAGGTAGTATTTAGCCTTGGGAGATGGTCCTCCCGGATTCCGACGGAATTTCACGTGTTCCGCCGTACTCAGGATCCACTCTGGAGGGAATGAACTTTTGACTACAGGGCTTTTACCTCGTTTCGCGGACCTTTCCAAGTCGCTTCGTCTAGTTCATTCTTTTGTAACTCCGTATAGAGTGTCCTACAACCCCAAAGAGCAAGCTCTTTGGTTTGGGCTCTTCCCGTTTCGCTCGCCGCTACTCAGGGAATCGAATTTTCTTTCTGTTCCTGCAGGTACTTAGATGTTTCAGTTCTCTGCGTCTGTCTTCGACACGCTATGAATTCACGTGAAGATACTATCCGATTAAAGATAGTGGGTTCCCCCATTCGGAAATCCCCGGATCAAAGCTTACTTACAGCTCCCCGAGGCATATCGGTGTTAGTGCCGTCCTTCATCGACTCCTAGTGCCAAGGCATCCACCGTGCGCCCTTATTAACTTAACCAAAAGTTAACACTTGGAACGAGTCCAAGATTTAAGTTTACACGTCAATTGCTTGACTTGTTTAAAAATCTATAAAATAGAAATTTGATTTATTGCTTTCAATGTCGTTTTATCCAGTTTTCAAAGAACGAGTGTTTTGAAGTATTTCATTCATTTAAGAATGAACCTTCAAAACTGAACAGCAAACGTTAATGTTTCATTCCCCAAGGGAATGATTCCGAAAAATCCTTAGAAAGGAGGTGATCCAGCCGCACCTTCCGATACGGCTACCTTGTTACGACTTCACCCCAATCATCTATCCCACCTTCGGCGGCTGGCTCCAAAAGGTTACCTCACCGACTTCGGGTGTTACAAACTCTCGTGGTGTGACGGGCGGTGTGTACAAGGCCCGGGAACGTATTCACCGCGGCATGCTGATCCGCGATTACTAGCGATTCCGGCTTCATGTAGGCGAGTTGCAGCCTACAATCCGAACTGAGAACGGTTTTATCGGATTAGCTCCCCCTCGCGGGTTGGCAACCGTTTGTACCGTCCATTGTAGCACGTGTGTAGCCCAGGTCATAAGGGGCATGATGATTTGACGTCATCCCCACCTTCCTCCGGTTTATCACCGGCAGTCTCCTTAGAGTGCCCAACTGAATGATGGCAACTAAGAATAAGGGTTGCGCTCGTTGCGGGACTTAACCCAACATCTCACGACACGAGCTGACGACAACCATGCACCACCTGTCACCGTTGCCCCCGAAGGGGAAACTATGTCTCCATAGTGGTCACCGGGATGTCAAGACCTGGTAAGGTTCTTCGCGTTGCTTCGAATTAAACCACATGCTCCACCGCTTGTGCGGGCCCCCGTCAATTCCTTTGAGTTTCAGTCTTGCGACCGTACTCCCCAGGCGGAGTGCTTAATGCGTTAGCTGCAGCACTGAGGGGCGGAAACCCCCCAACACTTAGCACTCATCGTTTACGGCGTGGACTACCAGGGTATCTAATCCTGTTTGCTCCCCACGCTTTCGCGCCTCAGTGTCAGTTACAGACCAGACAGTCGCCTTCGCCACTGGTGTTCCTCCAAATCTCTACGCATTTCACCGCTACACTTGGAATTCCACTATCCTCTTCTGCACTCAAGTTCCCCAGTTTCCAATGACCCTCCCCGGTTGAGCCGGGGGCTTTCACATCAGACTTAAGGAACCACCTGCGCGCGCTTTACGCCCAATAATTCCGGACAACGCTTGCCACCTACGTATTACCGCGGCTGCTGGCACGTAGTTAGCCGTGGCTTTCTAACAAGGTACCGTCAAGGTAGCGCCAGTTACTACGCTACTTGTTCTTCCCTTGCAACAGAGTTTTACGAACCGAAATCCTTCTTCACTCACGCGGCGTTGCTCCATCAGACTTTCGTCCATTGTGGAAGATTCCCTACTGCTGCCTCCCGTAGGAGTCTGGGCCGTGTCTCAGTCCCAGTGTGGCCGATCACCCTCTCAGGTCGGCTACGCATCGTTGCCTTGGTGAGCCGTTACCTCACCAACTAGCTAATGCGCCGCGGGTCCATCTTATAGTGACAGCCGAAACCGTCTTTCAACTTCAAAACATGTGTTAAAAAGTATTATTCGGTATTAGCCCCGGTTTCCCGGAGTTATCCCAATCTATAAGGTAGGTTACCCACGTGTTACTCACCCGTCCGCCGCTAAAATTTTAAAGGTGCAAGCACCAATAAAATTTCCGCTCGACTTGCATGTATTAGGCACGCCGCCAGCGTTCGTCCTGAGCCAGGATCAAACTCTCCATAAAAGTAGTTTGAAAGCTCATTTGCTTTGCTAGCGATCCAACTTCGTTAGAAGTTGAAATCTATTGTTTGCTTCATTTAAGAAGCTTGTTTCATTAACGTTGCTTGTTCAGTTTTCAAGGTTCATTGTGTTGTCTCGGTGACAACTTTTATATCTTACCATTATTCAATGTTGTTTGTCAACACTTTTTAATGAAAAGTTTTTTGTTATCGAAGCATTATTCTTTCATGCGACAACTTTTACTATTATACAGCATCCTTAAACTTAAGTCAACATTTATTTGAAATTTGTTTTTCATAAGATGTTATCTTGTAAGGACTTTTAATATAATAACATTTGTATTTCTAATCGTCAACAATTTCTTCGACTTTTTTCAATTTCAATTTGCACCTATTTAATCATGCAAAACTAATATAAAACAAGAGGGTATTTCTTCTAATAAGAAAAGACCCCCTTAGCGATTAATTCATTTAATTTTTATCCTTGAGTAATGACACGCGAAATATAAAAACTTCTATTAGAAGAAAGATCCACAATCTCTCCTGTACGCGTTAATTTCACAAGTGGGCGTGTTGGTGAATATTTATTGATGAACATTACTTCACCCAGTTCTAGATTGGATAACTCGATTTTTGTTCCTATTGGTAAATCGACGATAATATCCATTAAAGCTTGAACAACTTTAATATCGAATTTTCCAAACTCCTCTTCCTTAATCATCTCGATTACTTTAAAAGGAGACTGCATCGAACGATACATCCGTTCACTTGTCATCGCATGGAATACATCTGCTACCGCAATGATTTGGGCAAAGATTGAAATAGATCCGCTTCGATCACCTTTTGGATAGCCGCTGCCATCCAGCCGTTCATGGTGCTGATACACAGCTACTTTCATAATATCCTTTATAGCGGTTACGTTTTTAATGAGTAAGTAACTATAGTAGGGATGTTTTCGTACTTCCCCAAATTCGGCTTCTGTTAAAGCGCTTTTCTTATCCCGAATGCGTGAAGGAATTCTGGACATTCCGCTATCTGCTAACATTCCGGCGATGGCCAACTGAATCGTGTCCCCACGCTCGTATCCCATTTTCTTTGCAATGACTGCAGCTATTAAACCTGTAGCAATACTATGGTGGTATAAATAGTCCTTTGCATTCGAATAACTGTTCAGATCAAATATATAAGTTCGATTTTCTAAAGCCATATCCATTAACGGAATTATGATATTTCTTACTTTTGTCAGGTCTACTCTTCCGCCGGCTTCCCAATTTGAAAATTCCTTTTTCAATAGTGCGATTCCATCAAGATAGGATCTTTCAAAACTTGTGGATTGCTGTATTGGTAAATCTATAGGAATAGGATTATCTAACTTTTCTTCAATTATCTCTGGTTCTTCAACTTCGATTTCATTATGTACTAATACCGTTTTTAAAGTAAAAAGTTCAAATACGCGTAAATGTTCCGGCTTTACTTTTGTATTTTTATAGATAATCGGATATTGTGTATTGGCAAAAATATCTTCAGCAATTACTTTACCTAATCGCAATTCCTCAACTCTTATCAATATTGCTTCCAATTTCACAACCCCTTAAGCTCTTTATCGGTTATAAAGTAAGGATAAATTCACATTCATTGAATTACTCTTTCTAAATAACTACTAATTTTTTCATATTAACGTTAATTATAACGAATGGAAAATAAATTACAACCAAAAAAAGTAATCTAGATAGTCTAAACTAACTAGATTACTTTTCGAATTACTCTTCTATAGCTGAATTTGACTCTTCTTCAGTTTCAGAATCGATTTCTTCTTCATCCGGAGCATCATCTTCTTTTTTCACACGTGCAACAGTTGCTACATGTTCGCCTTCAGCAAGTCTGATTAAACGAACACCTTGTGTGCTACGGCCAATAACAGAAATATCATTTACGTCCATACGGATTAACATACCATTAATCGTAATCAACATAATGTCCTCTGATCCATCCACAGCCTTAACCGCGCACATCTTACCGTTCTTATCAGTAATCTGCATCGTTTTCAGACCTAAACCGCCTCGGCTTTGCAAACGGTATTCAGATTCAGGTGTACGTTTACCATAACCATTTTCTGTGACAACTAAAATTTCCTGACCTGGTTCAAGAATTTCCATTCCTACTACAAAGTCACCTTCACGAAGTTTAATACCTCGTACCCCGGCAGCTGAACGACCCATTGAACGAATATCGTCCTCTTTAAATCGTACTAACATACCATCGCTTGTACCGATAATAATTTCCTTTGTGCCATCCGTTAAGTGGACCGAAATTAAATCATCGTCTTCACGTAATGTAATGGCGATTAAACCATTCGTACGGATATTTGCAAACTGATCAACAGGTGTACGTTTCGTTACCCCTGTTTTTGTAGTAAAGATAAAGTAAGCATCTTCTTTGAATTCTGTTACGCGAATCATTGCCGTAACATGCTCACCTTTATCGATATTAAGCAAGTTTACAATCGGCAGTCCTTTCGCTTGGCGACCGAACTCCGGAATTTCATATCCTTTTGCACGGAATACTTTACCTTTTGAAGTGAAGAAAAGAATTGTATCGTGTGTAGAAGTGAATAATAAATGTTCTACGAAGTCATCTTCGTTCGTTCCCATACCTTGTACACCACGGCCGCCACGTTTTTGCGAGCGATAAGTGTTCGCTGCCAAACGTTTAATATAACCGTTATGTGTTAATGTAAGTACCGAGTTTTCACGAGGAATTAAATCTTCGTCTTCGATCATTTCTAAGCCGCCAGCTGTAATTTCTGTACGACGGTCATCACTGTAGCGCTCTTTAATATCTGTCATTTCTGTGCGGATAATTTCAATTACTTTCGCTTCGTCCGCTAAAATCGCTTTTAATTCATCGATTAACTTTAGAAGTTCCTGGTACTCAGCCTCAATTTTTTCGCGTTCCAATCCGCTTAAACGTACAAGACGCATATCTAAAATCGCTTGTGCCTGGCGTTCAGATAAATTAAAGCGCTCCATTAATTGAGGTCTTGCTTCTTCACCGCTGCGAGAAGCACGGATAATCGAAATAATTTCATCAATATGATCAAGCGCAATACGTAAACCTTCTAAAATATGTGCACGTTCCTCTGCTTTTCGAAGCTCGAATGCAGTACGGCGTTTAATAACTACTTTCTGGTGTTCTAAGTAATGATAAAGCACTTCTTTTAGACTTAATACTTTTGGCTGTCCATCAACTAATGCAAGCATATTTACACCAAAGCTTGACTGCATTGCTGTTTGCTTAAACAAATTGTTCAGTACGACATTTGCATTTGCATCACGGCGTACTTCAATAACGATACGCATACCATTACGGTCAGATTCATCACGTAAATTGGTAATGCCATCAATTTTTTTATCGCGTACTAACTCGGCAATTTTTTCAATTAGCTTTGCTTTGTTAACTTGGTACGGTAATTCATGCACTAAAATTGTCTCTTTACCGTTTGAAGCTTGTTCGATTTCCACTTTAGCACGAATTGTCAGTGAGCCACGGCCTGATTCATAGGCACGGCGAATACCACTGCGACCTAAAATAATTCCCCCTGTCGGGAAATCAGGACCTGGAATAATTTCCATTAATTCTTCTGTCGTAATGCCTGGATTATCTGCTACCGCTAATACACCATCAATTGTTTCGCCAAGATGATGTGGTGGGATATTTGTAGCCATACCTACTGCGATACCAGAAGCACCATTCACCAATAGATTCGGATAGCGCGCCGGTAATACTAAAGGTTCGTTTTCACTGCCATCATAGTTCGGTCCATAATCAATCGTATCTTTGTTAATATCGCGCAGCATTTCCATCGCGATTTTTGACATACGTGATTCTGTATAACGCATTGCTGCAGCACCGTCGCCATCAACTGAACCAAAGTTACCATGGCCGTCCACTAGCATATAACGATAACTGAAATCCTGCGCCATACGCACCATTGCATCATAAATCGATGAGTCACCGTGAGGGTGGTATTTACCCATTACGTCCCCAACGATACGGGCACTCTTTTTATATGGTTTATCTGAAGTATTTCCTAGCTCCTGCATACCATACAAAATACGGCGATGTACTGGTTTAAGTCCATCACGCACATCCGGTAAGGCACGCGAAACGATAACGCTCATCGCATAGCTTAGGAAAGATGATTTAATTTCTGTTGTAATATTTCTAGATTCAATATGTCCATGCTGAATGTCAGACAAAATGAGGACCTCCTTCCAATTGCACTAACTAATCAATTATGTCCAAGCATAATTGCATCCCTCTGCGGGTGTTTGAAAACCCGCAGAAGGATGTTAAATATCCAAGTCTTGCACGTATACTGCATTTTCTTCGATAAAATCACGACGAGGTGCAACTTCATCACCCATTAAGTGATCGAAAATTTTATCCGCTTCAATTGCATCATCCAATTCTACTCGAATTAAAGTACGGTGCTCTGGATCCATTGTTGTATCCCATAATTGTGTTGCATTCATTTCCCCTAAACCTTTATAACGCTGTACATTAGGTTTCGGTAACTTCGGCAGACGGCTTAAAATGTCTTCAAGCTCCTCATCTGAGTAACAGTATTCAACATGTTTCCCTTGTTTCACCTGATAAAGAGGCGGTTTTGCTGCATATACATAGCCGGCTTCGATTAATGGACGCATGAAACGGAAGAAGAATGTCAGCAATAGGACACGAATATGTGCACCATCGACATCGGCATCCGTCATAATGACAATTTTGTGATAACGTGCTTTTTCTAAATTAAATTCTTCCCCAATACCCGTACCGAATGCTGTAATCATTGCACGGATTTCGGCATTCGATAAAATACGGTCCAAGCGTGCTTTTTCAACGTTAAGAATTTTCCCGCGCAGTGGCAAGATTGCCTGGAAATGACGGTCACGGCCTGATTTAGCAGATCCGCCGGCAGAGTCACCCTCTACGATATAAATCTCAGATTCAGCAGGGTTTGTTGAAGAACAATCTGCTAATTTACCTGGTAAGCTTGAAACTTCAAGTGCAGATTTACGACGTGTAAATTCACGAGCCTTTTTCGCTGCTACACGCGCACGTGCCGCCATTGTACCTTTTTCGATAACTTGGCGTGCAACCGATGGATTTTCAAGCAGGAAACGTTCAAATCCGTCTGAGAATAAAGCATTTGTAATCTGGCTTACTTCAGAGTTTCCAAGTTTAGTTTTTGTTTGACCCTCAAACTGAGGTTCTGGATGTTTTATTGATACGATTGCCGTTAAACCTTCACGAACATCTTCACCAGTAAGATTAGCATCCGATTCTTTAATCAGATTTGCTCTGCGGGCATAGTCGTTGATCACACGTGTTAAGGCAGTTTTAAAGCCTGATTCGTGCGTACCACCCTCATACGTGTTGATGTTGTTTGCAAAGGACATAATATTTGAGCTGAAGCCTGCATTATACTGCATAGCAATTTCAACTGTAATGCCTTCTTTTTCGCCTAACACATCAATCGGTACATGGATAGGTTCTTTATTCTCGTTTATATGCTCAACATATTCACGAATACCACCTTCAAAGTGGAATGTTTCAGAACGTTCCTGTCCTATGCGCTCATCTGCAATCGTAAGGCTGATGCCACGATTTAAATAGGCCAATTCGCGGATACGTGTCGCTAAAATATCGTATTCATAAACTGTTGTTTCTTTAAAGATTTCGCTGTCAGCTTTAAATCGAGTTGTTGTACCTGTATGGTCTGTTTCACCAATGACCGTTAATTTTTGAACCGTTTGACCGCGCTCAAAAATAATTTCATGGATTTTACCATCGCGGTGTACTTGAACAACCGTCTGGCTCGATAATGCGTTTACTACAGAAGCACCAACACCGTGAAGACCACCTGATACTTTGTAGCCTCCGCCGCCGAATTTACCGCCGGCGTGAAGTACTGTCATAATTACTTCAACAGCAGGCATACCCATTTTTTCTTGAATATCTACGGGAATACCACGACCGTTATCTTCTACACGAATCCAATTGTCTTGTTCGATTGTTACTGTGATTCCTGTACAATAACCTGCTAACGCTTCATCAATACTATTATCAACAATTTCCCAAACTAAATGGTGCAATCCTTTAGAACTCGTTGAACCAATATACATACCAGGACGTTTTCGAACAGCCTCTAATCCTTCTAATACTTGTATTTGATCCGCATCATAAGATTGCTGGACTTTATTATCTTCTAAAGCCACTATTGTTCACCTACTCTTTCATAACTATCAGTATGCTTCTTTATTACGTATTTCAATGCACTTATGGTTGCTCAATTGTTCCTTGTGTGACATGGAACAACTTTGCGTGCTGTATTGTGTCATGGTGAATACCTTCTACACTCGTTGTTGTAACGAATGTCTGGACTTCACCTTGAATTGTATTTAATAAATGTGATTGGCGGTAATCGTCCAATTCAGATAAAACATCATCCAATAAGAGAATCGGCGTTTCCTTCGTTTCCTGTTTGATAAGTTCAATTTCGGCAAGTTTCAAAGATAATGCCGTTGTGCGTTGCTGCCCTTGTGAGCCGTATACTTGAACATCATAATCATTGACAAAAAACTGCAGATCGTCCCGATGAGGCCCGATAAGTGTTACGCCTCTCTCAATTTCACGCTGCTTCACTTCTTCTAGTTTCTTCGTTAAGAAATCCGCCATTTCTTCGGCAGTCCAGCTTGCTTCCATCCCCGTTACAGGACGGTATTTTATGACAAGCTTTTCTAAGCCTCGCGAAATGCCAAAGTGAATCGGTTCGGCCCAATCTTGTAAAAGCTCGATAAATTGAAATCTTTTACGGATAATTTGAATTGCCGCCTGCACATATTGTTCTGTATAAATATCAAACATCACATCGGATGCGAGTGATTGTTTTCCCGCATTCTTTTTTAATAAATGATTACGTTGTTTCAAAATCTTTTGGAATGTTAGTAAATCATGTAAGTAAACAGGGGAAATTTGTCCGATTTCCATATCGATGAATCTTCGGCGAATTTGGGGGCTGCCCTTTACGATATTCAAATCTTCCGGTGCAAACATTACTACATTCATCTGTCCGATATAATTGCTTAGTTTCGTTTGTTCAAGATGATTGATTTTGCCCTTTTTGCCTTTTTTTGAAATCGTTAATTCGATAGGAACGCCACCGTAACGCTTATTTACCACACCTTCTATTTTACCATAATCCGCATCCCAACGTATTAATTCTTTATCGTTCGCGGTACGATGAGATTTGGCCATCGCTAGTACATAGATTGATTCCATTACATTTGTTTTTCCTTGAGCATTCTCCCCAATAAAAACATTAATTTTATCTGAAAAATCCAGTGTTAACGATTCGTAGTTACGATAATCTGTTAGCTGCAGGCGCTCGATGTTCATGAATTAATTTTCTCCGTTTTCAATAAATGCATCGACAATTTTATAGCGTCCTACTCCTGGAATATTAATCACATCTCCATGACGCAGTTTTTTCCCGCGGCGATCTTCCACTTCACCATTTACATACACCTCATGTTCACTTAAAAACCACTTTGCCATACCGCCAGAGCTAATTGCATCTGTCATTTTCAGCGCTTGACCAAGCGTTATATATTCTGTATCAATTACTAATTCATTCAACGTAATTCATCCTCCACTTAAATAAAGTCTTATCATTCTATCATACCTAAAAATTGTCCATAAGTAAAAAAGGAACGGTCTCAATAACAAGTTAAGACCATTCCTTTAAAATTTTTATTGAATTTTAGTAAGTACGTACCGGTAAAATCAGCTGCAGTATTGCATCATCCGCCACTGAACGTAAGATGAACGGGCGCATTGCACCTGTGAATTCAATTACTACATCTTGTCCATCAATTGCTTTTAAGGCTTCCATCATGTATTTCGCACTAAATGAAATCTTTAATGTTTCGCCTTCCAGACTTTCCACTTGGATCTGCTCTTCAACCTTACCAATCTCAGGTGAATTTGATGAAATTTCGACTGTTTGATTTTCCAGTGTTTCAAAACGAACAACATTATTGCGGTCTTCACGTGCTAAAAGCGAAGCACGGTCAATTGCCTGCAATAAAGATTTGCCGTTAATCGTAATCATTGTTTTAAATTCTTCCGGAATTAGACGTGATGTATCCGGATAATTGCCTTCTAATAGACGAGAGAAGAATAGAACATCATCTGTTTTAAACAATACATGCTGGTTTGTCAGTACGATTTGAACAGGATTATTTGTGTCCTCTAAAATTTTGTTCAATTCATTTAAGCTTTTACCTGGAATTACTACTGAAGTAATATCATTTGGTAAATTTTCAAGATTCACTTTACGACGCGCTAAACGATGACTATCCGTTGCAACGCATATTAATGCATCGCCTTCTACTTTCCAGTTTACACCTGTCAACACCGGACGGCTTTCTGATGTCGCTACAGCAAAGACAGTTTCTCTAATAACTGATTTTAGTAAATCTGTTGGAATCGTAAATTGGCGGTCTGCAGCAATTTCAGGTAGCTGTGGATATTCTGTTGCATCTGAGCCAATAAGGTGGAACTCAGACTTACCTGAACGAATAATCGTTGCATAGCCGTTTGTAATTTCGATTTCTACTTCATTAGTAGGCAATTTACGGATAATTTCATTGTACATACGAGCTTGCAGCACAATAGAACCTGTTTGTGTAATATCCATAATCTGTTCGCCATTTTCTTCTACAGGAATGAATGTCTGGATTGTAATGTCTGCATCACTACCAGTTAACGTCATACCTTCGTTTGTAACATCAATTTTAATCCCCGTTAAAATAGGGATCGTTGTTTTTGAACTTACAGCTTTCATTACATCATTCAAACCTGCTAAAAGACGATCACGCAAAATAGTAAATTTCATTAGTTTACCTCTCTTATATGATTAATTATTTATTTAAAGATATTAATAGATATAGTAATAGGGCCTGTGAATTTGTGGATAACCCCTATTTTACACATATGGGGCGCACTATCCACATGTTGATAAGTTGTGTATAGACTTGTGCGGAAAAGAGAAAGTTATACACAGAGTTTATTTACCTAACATACTACGAATTTGTTTAATATCCTGCTGAAGCTGCTGATCTGTTTTAAGTAAAGAAGAGATCTTTTCATGGGCATGGATTACCGTAGTATGATCACGACCCCCAAATTCTTCGCCAATTTTCGGCAAAGAAAAGTCGGTCAATTCACGAGATAAGTACATTGCAACTTGTCTTGGGAAAGCAATGGATTTTGTACGGCGTTTTGCCGAAAAGTCTTCCAGACGAATATTAAAATGCTCTCCAGTTGCTGTTTGAATATCCAAAATAGAAATCATGCGCGGTTTTGAGTTTGGCATAATATCTTTTAGAGCTTCGGCAGCAAGTTCAGGCGAAACATCCATATTTACTAAAGATGAATAGGCGACAACGCGGATTAGAGCCCCTTCAAGTTCACGAATATTTGTATCAACCTGATTGGCAATATAAAGCATGACTTCATTCGGAATATCGAGTCCATCTGCTTTTGCTTTTTTACGTAAAATCGCAATACGCGTTTCTAAATCAGGCGGTGCAATATCAGTAATTAGTCCCCATTCAAAGCGCGAACGCAAACGATCCTCTAAAGTTGGTATTTCTTTTGGAGGACGGTCACTTGAGATGACAATCTGCTTTGATTCTTCATGCAGTGTATTGAATGTATGGAAGAATTCCTCTTGTGTCGATTCCTTACCAGCCAAAAATTGAATATCATCTATTAGCAGTACATCAACATTTCGGTATTTATTTCGAAAATCGATTGTCTTATTATCACGAATTGAGTTAATGAACTCATTTGTGAACTTTTCAGATGATAAATAAACGACATTTGCTGTCGGATTGTGTTCTTTTACGTAATGTCCAATTGCATGCATTAAGTGAGTTTTGCCTAATCCTACCCCCCCGTAAATAAAGAACGGATTGTAAGCTTTTGCAGGTGCTTCCGCTACAGCTAAGCTCGCTGCATGGGCAAAACGGTTACCGGAACCAATAACGAATGTATCAAATGTGTACTTTGGATTGAGCATACCTGGGGTAATGTCATGGTGTTCACTTGATTTTGCTTGAGTAATTGGGGGCGGTAATTCAAAGTCATCAGCGGCCTGATCTTTCTGGACCACGAAATTAATGACTAAATCCTCTCCTGTTAACTCGTTTAGTATTCCTGTAATCATATGGATGTAGTATTGTTCAAGCCAATCGCGGGCAAAAGAGTTAGGCGCGGAAATCGTCACTTTTGTGCCACTATGTGCAAGAAGTTTTGTTGATTTCAGCCAAGTATCAAAGCTCGGTTTCGAGATTTTCTGTTCAGCTTGGGCAAGGACGGCATTCCATAGGTTTTCTAAATGTTCCAA